>JBFYTD010000158.1:0-5722 GCA_041300885.1 Anaerolineae bacterium
GTCGACGCAGCCGAAGAAGGTCAGGTCCTGGCCGAAGTCGCGCTTCAGGCCGCCCAGCTCCATGCCGGTGCAGTAGGGCTGCACCGACTGGATGCCGTCCAGCCCGGTGGCGATCAGGTCCTGCATAATCGGCCGCAGCGCGCCGTCGGTGTGTAACAGCACCAGCTTGCCGAACTCGTGGCCCAGGTCGACGAAGCGCTGCAGGTGCGGGAGGACGAAGCGGCGGAACAGCTTGGGGCTGAGCAGCGGGCCGGTCTGCGCGCCGAGGTCGTTGCCGATGAAGAAGATGTCGATCGCGTCGCCTGTAGCCTCGAAGATGCGCCGGCTGACGGACAAGTAGTAGCTGGCCGTGTAGTCCATCACTGCGTCGACGATCTCCGGGTTGTCGTACATCTGGTAGACCAGCACGTCGAAGTCCAACAGGTCGATGGCGTCGTGCCAGAAGGGAGACCATTCGCCGCCCAGGATGGCGAACTCGCCGCCCCATTGCGTAGCATCGGCGCCGATCTGCGAGACATCCATCCAGTCGGGGTTGGGCCACGGGAAGGCATGAACCTCGGCCAGCGTGGCCCGCTTGAGCGGGTTGACCAGCGGCATGCCATAGCCGTAGCCGTGGCGCTCGATGTCGAAGGGGGAGCGCCAGGTGGCGCCAGGGGAGAGCATCTCGCCCGGGCTGCGCTCCGGCGGCCCGGCGTAGCGGCTGAACACGCGGCGGAAATCGTCGCCCAGGTAGCGCAGCAGTGCTTCGTCGTCCCGCAGGCCGAGGTGCTCACAGGCTAGCTGCTTCCATTCCGGCGACGCGCCCAGCCAGGCCGGCACGCGGTCAGGCTCTTGATGGCGGAAGGTGGTCAGGACACGTTCTTTGGACGTCATTGTCATGGTGAACTCCGTTCCAACGGCGCTGCGAGAGAAACCGGTTTCTGAAGCTAATGTCCATAGCGGCCGTAGCGGTGAACGGCCTGAACCAGCGTAATCAGATTCTGGGGGGGGATACCTTCGGTGATGCTGGTGGACGACCCCAGGACATAGCCGCCGCCGGGCGCCAGCTCGGCGCAGTGGCGCTTGACTTCGTTCTCGATCTCCTGCTGGCTGCCGTAGGTGAGCAGCAGCGGAGGCAAGGCGCCGATCAGCGCCAGTTTGGCGCGCCACTGCTGGCGCAGGGCGGCAAGGGCGCTGAAGTCGCAGGCGCCCAGGTGCAGACAGTCGAATCCGATGTCGGACAGAGCGGGAATGGCCTTGTCCACATCGCCGCTGCTGTGGAAGACCGTCAGCTTGCCATGCTCTTTGGCCGGCGCCAGCAACCGTTGCATGCGTTGAGGGAAGATCTCCAGGAACATGTCGGGGTGGATTAGCAGGCCGGTGCTGTGGGCGATGTCGTCATTGACCAGCACCAGCGCCAGGTCGCCGCCAAAGCGATCACACACGGCGGCCATTACCCGCTGCTGGTGATCGGCCAGCATATCCATCAGCTTCTCCAGCAGCGGCCGGTTGTCGTAGAACAGATACATGGCCTCGGCTACGCCCACTGCGCGCAGGGTGTTGTCGAAGAAGGAGCTGAAGCTGGCGATGACGCCCACGCCCGTGCCCTGGGCCGCGCGCAGAGTGCGTTCCAGGTGGTTGAGTTGCTGCGCCAACGGCGGAGGAGGTTCCAGGGTTTCCAGATCGTGCCACGACTTGACCGCGCCGCCGACGTATTGCTCGCGGCCGTTGGATGCCACGGCAAAGAGGTTATTGGGCCGCCATGCGAAGTCGCAGGTCACCGCATCCATGGCCAGTCGCTGGGCGAACTCGACGTGGTCCTCCGGCGACAGCGACAGGATGCCCTCGTGGCTGAAGGTGATGGGGTAATCCAGCTTGCGCTCCAGCACGTATTCGATCACCGATTGGCTCTGTACCCACAACGCCAGGTGCGGCAGGCGGTCGGCCTCCTGGTGGCGCAGGACGCGCAGCAGGCGGTTGACGTCGGAACGGTCATGCTCGGGCATCACCAGCGTATGGCGATCCTGCGGGGTGTGTAGCCGGGCCAGGTCGATAGCGGCTAGGCGCATCAACTGTGGGTTCACCTTGGGCACCAGCACGCTGGGTAGCTCAGGCTCGATCGACAGCGGAAGGCTGAGGCTATGGCCATTGCCCCTCGCCAGCTTGCTGCCGCAGGAGTAGCGGACGATCAGGCGGGTGGGCAGCACCACGTGGCGCGGCTGCAAAGGGACGGCTGCGTCCAGCCGGCTGAGCAGAAGCTGAGCAGCGTTGGCGCCGATCTCGTAGGCCGGCTGCACTGCTACGGTCAGGAAGGGGAAGAGCCGCGAGGTGTTGGGCAAATCGTCGAAGCTCACCAGGGCGATGTCGTGGGGGATGCGCAGGCCGCGGCGCTCCAACTCGTCGATCACGCCCATGGCGATGGCGTTGTTGGCGGCAAAGACGGCATCGGGCGCGCCGCCCGCGTCCAACGCCTGCGCCATCATGCGCTCGCCGGAGAGGGCCTTGTACTCGCCGTACCAGATCAACCGCGGGTCCTCCGCGATGCCCGCCTCGGCCAGTGCAATGCGGTAGCCCGTCACGCGGTCGGCCGCGGTGGCTGTGGTAGCCGGGCCAGCCAGCATAGCGATGCGACGGCGGCCCAGAGCGATCAGGTGACTGACCAGGGCCCGCGCGCCTGACAGCGAGTCGCCGCTAACGCTATCCACCTCCCAGCCGTCGATGTGGCGGTCGATCACCACAGTGGGGATGTTACGGTCGCGCAGCCTGGCCAACTCATTGGCCTCGGAGGCAAAGGGGGCGATGATCACGCCGTCCACCCGCTGGCTGATGACCACGTCCAGATAGCGCTGCTGCTTGGTCGGGTTCTCGTCGGTATTACAGAGGAAGACCGAATAGCCGCGACTCTGGGCTGCATCTTCCACGCCGCGGGCGACCGTGGTCCAGAAGGCGTTTTGAATATCAGGCACGATCAAGGCCAGCGAGCGGGTGCGCTTGGAGCGCAAGCTCTGCGCCACGCCGCTGGGCACGTAGCCCAAGTCATCGATGGCCTGCTCCACACGCTGCTGCGTTCCTGCGTTGACGTTACCGACGCGGTTGATTACCCGTGACACAGTCACGGGGGAAACACCAGCTCGTTTAGCGACATCGCTGATCGTGCTCATGGCCGGATTTATGGAAGGAGCAAGCGGCGGGGACCGCAGTAGAAAAGTGAGGGCGATTGTAAACCGATATCATGATATCGGTTTCATGCGCTATGATACAGGATTAGTCGCCGCTTGTCAAGTAACAAAACACAGCAGTTTTGCCGCATTCGCCAACCACGCAGTACAATGCGCCGGAAGGCACCGCCATCTAATAGACGGTGGCGTAAATGCGCCCATAGTTGCCGCTCCCGCCGGTTCCGTGAACCGGGGGGGTGTAGCCGCCAACGCCGCCGGTTCACGGAACCGGCTAGAGCAAGATACACTGGGACAACTAACGCCCGACTGTACGAGGAGGTTTTTGTTCATGAAGCTCAAATGCCTGGCCTGCGACGTGCTGGCCCGCCCGCTCTATCTCTCCGCCGCCCATTCCCCGCACATCGTGGACATCGAACTCTTCCCGCGCGGCCTGCACAACACGCCGGCCATCCTGCGCGGCCGCCTGCAGGAGCGCATCGACGCGGCCGCCGGCCAGGGCTACGACGCCGTGGTGATGGCCTATGGCCTGTGCGGCCAGGCGACGGCCGGCCTCGTCGCGCGCGAGAAGCCGGTGGTGGTGCCGCGCGCCCACGACTGCATCACCCTCTTCCTGGGCGGCCGCGAGCGCTACGACGCCCAGTTCGAGCAGCAGCCCGGCACCTACTGGTACGCGTTGGACTACATGGAGCGCGACGATGGCACGGGCGGCAGCATGGGGCTGGGGGCCGGCGCGGGCACGGAGGGCCAGGCGGTCTACGAGCAGTACGTAGAGAAGTACGGCCAGGACAACGCCGACTACCTGATGGAAGTGATGGGTCAGTGGCAGGCGCACTACAAGCGCGCGGCCTTCGTCGATATGGGCGTAGGCGACGGCAGCCAGGTCGAGCGTATGGCCCAGGACGACGCCGCGCGCCGCGGTTGGATCTTCGAGAAGGTGGCTGGCGACATGGTGCTGGTGCGCCGGCTGCTGTTTGGGGATTGGAGCGAGGATTTTCTGGTGCTGGAGCCGGGCCAGCAACTGAACATGACCTATGACGAGTCTGTCATCGGCTGCGCCGCGCTGTCCGGATGAGCAGTTAGCTCGGCTGCCGAATGCAGCGGCGGCCGAGCCTTGGATTTGTCACAGCACCGACAGAATGCCCACGATAACGGGAATATCTGCCCCAGCGTGGAACAGCACCGCGCCCCACAGGCTGTCGGTCTTGTGGATCAGGGTGGCAAAGGACAGTCCCAGGACGAAGGTGATGGCTAAGAAGGGCAGGATCGCCGGGGTGTAGTTGACGCCGATGTGCGCCAGGGAAAAGACGGCGCTGGTATCAAACCTTTTGTGTTAACAATAGCACAAGTCAAGCCGCTGTGCGACGGCCAGATGGGGAGTTTTCTCCCCGCCAAATTTCGAAACCATGGCGCTGAACCTGACGGTGTTGCCATCATGCGGTGAGGTTTGACAAATGGCCCGGTATTATGGTATACCATCATACCCAATAGCTGGTGTGACTTGAATTGTTCAACTGCGACGCCTCGCCAAACCGAGCAAATGGACGCCATGGATACGAAGCTCCCCGAAATCCAGCCGCTGGAGCGCGAACAGCGCCTATACGAGCGCGTGGTCGAAAAAATTCTCGTTTTGATCCAAGACGGTACGTGGGCGTCGGGCGACCGCCTGCCGCCGGAGCGCGATTTGGCCGAGGCCTTCGGGGTCAGCCGCACGGTGATTCGTGAGGCGGTGAAGACACTGGAGGCGCGCGGGGTGCTGGAGACCCTCACAGGCAGCGGCGTCTACGTGCGCTCCCCCGACTCGGCAGCAGTGTCGCGCTCGCTGCGCATGTATCTGCAACTCATGGACCAAGACGACATCGACTTGCGTCTGGCCGAGATCCGCTGCGTGCTGGAGGTGGAGATTGCTGGCCTGGCCGCAGCGCGCGCCACGCCACAGGAGCAACAAGAGCTGCGCCGGCTGTGTCTGGAGATGCGCAAGCATGTGAGCGCGCCGCGCGTGCTGGCCGAGATGGATTTTCAACTCCACCTGTTGCTGGCCGAGGCGACCCGCAACGAGCTGTTCGGCGTCCTGCTCACTCCCCTGATCGAACAGTTGCGCGAGCACTTCGTCTACGCCTGGGAGCACTACGGCGGCCGGCCGGTGGAAAGCGTCTTCGAGCAGCACGAGGCCATCGTGGCCGCGGTGGAAGCCCGCGACACAGAGTTGGCCCGCCGCGCCATGGCCGCGCACATTGCCTTCTACATCGACATCTTGCAGGCCCGCGTGCGGGAGCGCCAGGCGGCTGCCCAGCCGGTCGCCGGCAACGGCGCCACAGCCTCTCAAAATCGGTGAACTCATGACCTTACAGGCACCACCCATCGTTGACTCGGCCGCCATCAACTGGACAGAGCACCCGCGCTTCCGCAGCATCGGCATGAAGGCGCTGCTGACCTCGGCCGACAACCCGCTGGCCGGCGTCAACGTCGTGCAGGTGCCGCCCGACGGCGTCATCGGCCGCCACCTGCACGTCCAGGAGATCGAGACGGTCTACGTGCTGGCCGGCCAGAGCATGCTGACCCTGGGC
>JBFYTD010000159.1:0-5722 GCA_041300885.1 Anaerolineae bacterium
AAGGCCGGGTCGTCCTCGACCAGGGAACGCATCCAGTGAGACATGGCCGCGTGTCTGTGCTGCCAGAAGTCGGGCGCAGCCGGGAACAACCGGGTCAACCGCGCCAAAGCCAACTCGTGGCAGGCGCCGGCCAGCAGCGCCTCGCCCGCCGATACAGCCGCGGCGCCGGCGTTCTCGGCCCAGCGGTCCACCATGCGCACATAGCCAAGACCCAGCAGGTTGCACAGCGTCAGCAAACGCCAGTCAGCCTCGGCCAGGCCCAGGTTGGCGGCCAGCCACCAGGGCAGATGCCACTCCACCGGCCACTGCTGCGGTCCATGGCCTGCCAACAGGCGGCTGCCCGCTGCGCCCAACCCGCGCGACAGATCGTCCAGCGCGCGGACGCATTGTTCGAGAAGCGCATCGACCTGGTCGGGCGGCAGGTGTGGATAGCGGGTCAGTGTGCCCATCGCCGAGCTTGCTTTAGCATGCTTTGAGGGTGTCAGCCTGCGGTTGAAACCGCAGGCGGCGCTGAACGGCATAAATTCTTAACCTTCATCATTCGGCGGCGGCGCCTCAACAGCGTGTGCCGCAGATTGTAACACGCAGCGGATGGGTTGTCAACGCCGTGTTTTTTGGGCCAACGCGCGACGCGGTTGACAGCCCGCGCCAGTTCTGCTACTATGTCAAATGGATGCTGCCACCGGCAGGCATGGTCATCGCTGACGGGTATCACACAATGAGGAACACATCGTGCCCACTTCATCCTACACCGACCTGCTCCTCCGACTGCTCAAGCGGGAAGACCGGGGCTATCCGGTCGAACTGACCCTCAACAACCAGCTAGAATTTAGCCGCGGCTACCTGAGCCCCGCGATTGCGCAGTGGACGGCCGGCGCGCTGGACGCCGAGTCCGGCCGCCGCCTGTTCGAGCTGCTGACTGAAGACGACCAGGTGGCCGGCGCCTGGGCTATGATCCGCGGCAGCGCGCCCCAGCGCCGCATCCGCCTCAGCATCGACGCCGAAGCGGCTGAGCTCAATCCCATCCCCTGGGAGCTGCTGTGCGATCCCGGCGACCTGGCGGGGGGTATCGGCGTCAACTTGGCCGCGGCCGACGCCACCCCTTTCTCGCGCTATATCGCCGGCGCGCAGGACTACACGCCCCCGGTCGCTCCGCACCGCGTCAAGATTCTGGCGGCCATCGCCAATCCGGCCGGCTTGGAGCGCTATGGCCTGCAAGCGATTGATGTGGAGGCCGAATGGGCTGCGCTGCAAGCTGCTGTGGCTGGCCTCAACGTGGAGCTGCGTCTGGTAGCCCAGCCCTGCACGCTGGAGGCCATCGAGGAGGAGCTGCGCGTGGGCGCCCACGTCCTGCACATCGTGGCCCACGGCGCCTATAATAAGTCCGATCAGCGGGCTGTCATCTTCCTGGCCAACCGCAATAACCAGGTGCGTTTCCTGCACGCGGACGAGCACGCCGAGGCGCTGGCCCGCCACCTGCGCGATGGAGGAGGCGCTGGCTCGCTCAGCGACTGGCCAGAGCAAGAGCGATTGCGCCTGGTCTTCCTTGCCAGTTGCGAGACGGCCACCTACAACCCCAGCGACGCCTTCTCGGCCTTTGCCCCCCGGCTGGTGCGCGCCGGAGTGCCGGCCGTGCTGGCCATGCAAGACCTGGTGCCGGTGGAGACGGCGCGCGCCTTCGCCCAGGTTTTCTACCGCCAACTGCTGCGCCACGGTCTGGTCGACCTGGCCGCCAACCAGGCGCGCGCGGCCATGCTCAGCGGCCAACGGCCCGGCGCCCACATCCCCGTGCTGTTCATGCGTCTGGCCGACGGCCGCCTGCTGGCCCCCAGCCCGGCTCGTACTGCGCTGACGACGATCCTGGCCGACGAGGAGTTTGCCTGGTTCTCGCCGGCGACCAAGTCTCCCGGCGCCCCACCCTGGAGCGAGGGCTACCTGCCCCTGCCCATCGAAGTCGTCCACCTGACAGGCCAACAAGACCTGCACAGCTTCGAGCGGCAGGAGATGGAGCCCACAGCCTCCATCGACATCTTGCAGGCGGTCAACGAAATCTACCCGGCCGGCGTCTGGCGTGCTGCAGCCAGTGAGCGACGCCGGCCGACAGTCATCGCTCTGGTGGGCGGCTATGGCACCAACCGCACCACCCAGCTCAAGCGCATCGTCTGGCAGACGGCCCAGGACTCGCTGCAGCCCGACGCGCCCGATCTGATCGTGCCGGTCTTCGTCAGCCTGGATCGCTGGAGCGCGGCCCAGCTTTCGGCCGGCGATCCCATCAGCGATTTGGCGCGTACGGCGCTGCGCCGCCATTGGCCGGACATGGATGCACAGGAAGCAGCCAACAGGCTGGCCGGCAGCGCGCCGACCCTGCGCTTTGTCTTCCACAACAGCGACAACCTCACCGACCCGGAGCTGCTCATGGCGCTCAAGCAGTTGCGGCTGTTCATCGACCGCCACCCCCAGCACCAGTTCGTCTTCGGCATCAGTCCCCAACGGTTGGCGCAGGATCTGTTCGCCGGGGCAGACCTGCACGTGCTGATCTTGCAGCCGCTGGACCGCCGCAAACTGCGCCATTTCTTGCAGGGGCTACCAACCGACGACCCGGCCGGGCTGCCGCTGCTGCGCCGGCTGGATCAGTCGGGCCTCTACGACCTGGCCGCTATCCCCTGGTTCATGCTCAACCTGGTGGAGCACGCGCGCCGCGGCCAGTACCCCAAATCCCGCACCCAGGTCGTGCAGCACATGGTCGAGGATGCCCTGGCCGAGGTGGTGGAGATCCTGGCCATCGACGGCCGGGAGCGCTCAGTGACCCGCCAAGGCACGGTCGCCGACCACATCGAGCGCATCCTCTACGCGCTGGCCTGGCGCATGCAGTCCAACCTCGCCTCCACGCTGCCGCTGGGCGAAGCCTTTACTTTAATGAAGCAGATTCGCGGCGACCGCGAGTACAGCCTGGAAGAGCTCACCGACGCCTTGGTGCAGCGCAAGCTGTTGGCCATCGACGGCCGCGATTCGCTGCGTTTCGCCTACAGCCGCATCCAGGCCTACTGCTGCGCCCAGACCATCGTGCAGCGCAACGATCGGCAGCGCCGGCTGGACGACATCACTTCGACCCTGGGCCGGCTGTCGCGCCTGCACTGGTGGGAAGAAACCCTGGTGTTCGCCTGCGGCATGATGGCCGACGACACGCGCGCGCTGGAGCAGTTCATGTCGGCCATCGTCTACGGCATGAATCTGCTGGAGAGCGACCGCACCTACCTGGCGGCCCGCTGCCTGTCCGAAATCCCTGGCTACGGCCCCGCCACGCGCACGCTGACCGTGCTCACAGAAACAGTGACGGCCGCGCTGATCTGGCGCCTGAGCAACCAGAACGAGCCGAACGCGGTGCAGCGCAGCCGGGCAGCCACGCTGCTGGGGCAGATTGCCACCCCGACCGCCATGAAGCAACTGGCCCGCACGGCCTATGACAAACCGCGGCTGGACCGCCAGCAGCAGCCAGACTATGACTACAGCAACGTGCGCATGGCCGCGGTCATCGGCCTGCTGCGCATGACCAGCGTCAGCCAGGCTGAGCTGCTCCTCCCCATCGACCCGGTGCTAATCGAGCTGCTCAACCACTGGCAAAGCCAGAACGTGGACGCGCTGGCCGGCTGGCTGTACCAGACCGACAACGCCAGCGCCCAGGGCTTGGCCGCGTTGGCTCTGGGCGACCTGCACATGCAGCTCAAGCTACACCCCGACGGCCAGCAGCAGGCCGAAGCTGCGCTAAACGCGCTGGCCGAGGCGTTCCTGCTGCGCAAATTGGACCAGGCAACCCAGTGGGCCGTCACCTATGCCCTGGCCACCATTGATCTGCCGGCGGTCAAGCGAGCGGTGCTCGATCCTTTCTTCAGCGACGAGGCGGCCTATGCCCAGAGCGAAGAAGAGCGCTTACAACACTACAAGTGCCTGGCCTACCTGATCGGCCTGCTGCGCTGGCAGGATCCGATTGCCCGCCAGTTCCTCCTCCAGCGCGGCATGTTGGAGGCCGAGGATGCCATGCTGGCTGCGGTGTCCATCGACGCGCTGGCCCGCTTAGCCGACCGTCGCGACAAGCCGGTGCTGGAACGCGTCGCCATGGGCTGTCCCGACAGCGACATCATGCCCTGTTTCAAATATCTCAGCCCGGCCGACCAAGTCTACTTGCAACGCAAAGCTACCGACGCGCTGGCCGTGGTCGGCGACGCCGAGAGCATCGCCCTGTTGCGCGAGAACCGCGGCGACCCGGCCAACTGGAGTCCCGAGCTGGAGCAAGCGCTCTACCGCGCCAGCGAGGAAATCTACTGGCGGCTGCGCTGACGCAGCCAGAAATGACTTTTCTGCGGAGAAAAGTCATTTCTGGCTGCGTCCGAAACGGGGGGCCGGATGCGTTTAACACAATAGACCGTACGATTAATCGTTTGGCGTCCGTTGTGAAGCGCCCGGGAGTGGGTGTCAAGTCGGGCGAGGACGCCTTTGCGATCACAGAACGTGGCACAGAAAGAGGATACCAAACCTATGGCTGAAAAACAAGGCATCCCGTTGTTGGACATTACTGGCTTTCCCGTCGACCTGGCAGACCGGCTGGACGCGCTGTGGATCACCACGGCCGACGAGTTCTACAGCGCGGCCGACGGCGACGGCGCGCTGGGGCTGGCCGAACACCTGGGCGTCTCCGAGGAGAACGTGCGCGCGCTGGCCGACCTGGTCCTCCCTGAAGTCACCCGGCGTTCGGTGGGCGACGTGCAGTTCCACGGCCTGGGCTCACTGGACGACGAGCCGGGCCTGGACCCTTCTGATGCGCCGGCCGCCGCGCCTGGCCGCAGCGTGCTGCCAACCCTGGTCAATCTGATCGACCTGATGCCCCCTGTGCGCGACCAAAAGGAGCGCGGCACCTGTGTGGCCCATGCCTGCGCGGCCGTGCGCGAGTACCTGTTGGGGCCGGATGCCAGCGCGGCTGCCAACCTGTCCGAGCAGTACCTGTATTGGGCCTGCAAGGAGAAGGACAACTGGCCCGGCGAGGGCACCTGGATTAAGGTCGGCATGGAGGTGCTGCAAGCCCAAGGGATCTGCCCGGAGCCGGTCTGGTCCTACAACCCCAAGAAAGTGGCGGACAACGAAGGGCAGGGTCCGGCGCCGGCCGATGCCCAGGAGGCGGCTGCCGCCTACAAGATCGCCAAGGGAGAGCTGCTGCAAGCGCGCTGGGTGGACAGCATGAAGCAGACGCTGGCCGCCGGCAAACCGGTCGCGTTTGCCGTGCCGGTCTACCGCTACTGGCTGACCGAGCCGGCGAAATCCACCGGCGACGTGCGCATGCCGCTGAGCAACGAACAGACTATCGGCGGCCACGCCATGGCCATGGTCGGCTACCAGGACGATCCCAGCGTGCCCGGCGGCGGCTACTTCATGATCCGCAACAGTTGGGGCGAGACCTGGGCCAAGGACAGCGCGTTGGGCGCGGGCTACGCCCGGCTACCCTACCAGTTCATCAGCCAGTTCGGCCGTTCGGCCTACAGCGCCGCCGTCGCTGCCCCGACCAAGCCGAAGCCACAGCCAGAGCCCGAGCCACCCAAGCCGGAGCCTGAGCAGCCAAAACCGCAACCCAGCCAGCCCGGATCCAACTGGTTGAGCGACTTGATCCGCCGGCTGTTCCAGACACCGCCCAAGTAGGGCCGCCCGCCGCCAGGGTCAAGATCGGAAGAGCGTC
>JBFYTD010000160.1:0-5720 GCA_041300885.1 Anaerolineae bacterium
GTGCGCGCCTGTGTGCACACGTTGCGCCAGACCTTCCCGTACGTCTATCTGGCGCCGACCCAGCGCGCCTGGCGCGAGACGGCGCGTACGACTTTTGTGATCGTCGCCAGCGATAGCCCCCTGGACCGCGAACGCCTGGCGGCCAGCACGGCTGGCAGTCCCCTCGATCTGGACAAGCTGATACTCAGTGGCGAGGAGCTGGACGCGCTGCTGGCTGAGGGCCGGGCTGTGACACTGACCGACCGCTATGCGCCGGTCGATCAAATGCTGGCGCCGGCGTTTCGCAATGAAGTCCCCGCGGAAAGCGCCGCCAGTGTGTCAGGTACTACAGACTGAGACACCTCTGTGGGGCTACATCACCAACACGGTATTCAGCATTCCCAGCTCGTCCAGGGTCTCGTAGGCGTAGGTGTGGACGATGTGGTTGGGGTCATTCAGGGCGGGGAAGAGCCAGCGCGCCGATTTGGCGCTCTTGATCCTGCGCAGCGCATAGGCGGCCCGCACTCGCACCCCTTCGCGCGGGTCTTGTAACGCTTCGCCCAGCGCCGGCACCGCCGGCTCGCCGATCAACGCCAATGCGTCGGCCGCTGCGCCGCGCACCCAGCCGCTGGGGTCGGCCAGCAACAGGGTCAGCGCAGGGATGGCGCTGGCTGCCTGCATTTGCCCCAGGGCCAGGGCGGCCACGCAACGGATCGAATCCTCTGGATCGTTGAGCGCGTGGAGCAGGGCAGGAATAGCCTGCTCGCGCGCTTCGGGGTGCTCCTCGGCCAACTCGGCTACGGCGCGCACGCCCCACCAGCGCTGGTTGTCGTCCTCTGCATTGCTGAGCGTCATCAACAGCGGCAAGGCAGCGCCGTTGAGCGCGCTCAGCCCAGCCACAGCAACCTCTGCCGCCTCGTCGTCGTCTGCAGCAATCGCACTCATGAGCGGTTCAAGCAAGGGATCGTTCATGATTTCATGATATCAGAGAAAAACCAAAAGTCAAGAGGTTTTTGCTTACACTGCTAATACGTGATCACCACCGGCATGCCGATGTAGGCCATGTCCCACAGCGTAGCGCTCTCGTTGGCGCCCAACAACACGCAGCCGAAAGTCACCGGCGTGCCCAGCGAGTTGGCCCAGATGGGGTAGCCGCCCGGCTGGTAGGGCAGGCCGTGGATGCCGTTCTCGCTGCCGCCGGCCCAGTAGATGCCCAGCCAGTAGGGCATGTAGAAGCCCCAGCGCGATCCCCAAGCCTCGCGGTACTTGCTTTGCACGTAGAAGGTGCCCGTCTTCGTGCCCGATCCAGCCCGACCGGTGGAGCAAACCCAGTTGTAGAGCAGTTGTTCGCCGCGATAGACTTTGCAGCGCTGCTGGCCGATGCTGACCGTCATCTGCAGATTGCCTTGCGGCGCCGCTTGCGCCGCTGGCGCAGGCGCGTTCGTCGGGATCACCAGCCGCTGGCCGGCGCGGATCTGCGAGGGGTTTTCGATGCCGTTGGCTGCGGCGATGGCCATGACGGTCACGCCATACTCGCTGGCGATCTGCGCCAGGCTGTCGCCGCTCTTGACCACATATTCTGAGATTGCGGGCGCAGCAGCAGGCATCTCTGCGGCAGCGGCGGCGTCAGCTCCAGGGATGGTCAGCCGCTGGCCAGTGACGATGCGTGAGGGATCGCTGATGGCATTAGCCTCAGCCAGCGCCTGCATGGAGACGCCGTAGCGGATAGCAATCAAGGCCAGGGTTTCGCCAGCGCTGACCACATGCTCGGCGTTGACCGGCGCGGCAGGCTGGCTGGCAGTATCCTCCGCTGCGCCGGGGATCACCAGGCGTTGTCCGGTGTAGATCAACGACGCGTTGCCGATGCCGTTGGCATCGATGATCGCCTGCTGGCTAACCCCATAGCCTTGGGCAATGCCCGACAAGGTTTCGCCCGTTTTGACCGTGTGGGTAACGCCTTGCGCCAAGGCGATGGGGCTGGCGACAGCCATTAGCAGCGCCGCAAGGATCAGCGCCCGTGTTAGTCGTTGCTTGTTAAACATAATACAGACCTCTCAACTCTTTTCAAAGCGGTCAGCCATACCCGGCCACGATGCTCGATCCTCCAACTGATGCGGTGAGAAACTAACCTAAAAATCGCTCGGGCCGGTCTCCTGACCGAGCCCGCCGCGCTTTCATTGGCGGTTGTGCGCCCAGCGCATGGATGACCGGCTTGGATATCATCTTGTGATCGGTTTACTCGACGTAATATTACATCACTCGGCCCTGCATGTCAAGCAGAGATTTTGTGCATTTCAATGAAAACGGGCGTATAATCCAAGAATTGGGTGCCAGGAATCGACAGCAGCCACGACCTGCGGTAAAATCAGGGCTTGTGTCCAAGGATTCCAGTGCAGTTCAACACGAAAGGCAAACAAAGTGACAATTCTCACCCCCAAAGGATATTCTCCCGCTCGTAAAGCCCGCAGCGAGGAGCCGCCGCCCCCTGCCGAGCCAGCGTCGCAGGCTGCCGCCGGGGCGCCGCAGCCTGGCCCCGACCAGGCACAACCTGCCCAGCCGCAGCAGCAGATCAGGCTGGCCTTCCCGCCCCAGACCGTGGGCGTCAACTGCCCCAACTGCGGCACGCCCTACCCGGCCCAGGTGTTTAGCGTCGTCGATGTGGGCCAGGACCCGGTGCTGAAGTCGCTGCTGCTTTCCGGCCAACTGAACGTCGCCGTCTGTCCCCGCTGCGGCGCCGGCGGTCCGCTGACTTCGCCCCTGCTTTACCACGACCCGGAGCACAATTTCCTGGGCGTCTTTGTGCCCCAACAGATCCCGGTCAACGAGCAACAGAAGATTATCGGCGATCTGAGCCGGCGGCTAATGAACGGCCTGGCGCAGGAAGCCCGCCGCGGCTATATGCTCACCCCCACGCAGTTCTTGAGTTTTCAGAGCCTGCTAGAGGCAGTGCTGGAACACCAGGGAGTGACGCGAGAGATGCTGGACAAACAGCGCCGCCAGATCCAGTTGATCGAACAGACCATGATTGCCTTGCAGGACCTGGAGGGTCTGAAGTTGCTGGTGCGCGAGCGCGACGCGGAGATGGACGACGAGTTCTTCTCGCTGCTCAGCATGCTGACCGACTCCAGCGCCAACGCGGGCGACATGGATGGAGCGCGCCAGTTGGTCGAACTGCGCGAGCGCCTGATCGAGCTAACTACCTGGGGCCAGGGCGTGCAGAAGCAGCGGGCCGCCGTCGCCCAGTTGCGCGCCGACATGACGGAAGTTGATCTGGTCGATCTGGCTGTTGCTGCCGATGATGAGCGGGTGGTCGATGCCCTGGTGCTGGCCGGCCGGCCCTTGGTCAACTATGCCTTCTTCCAGGAGCTGACCAACCGCGTCGATGCTGCCCAGCAGCGCGGCGATGCCGCTGAGACCAGCCGCCTGACTGCCCTACGCGAGCATATCCTGGAGTTCGGCGAGCGGCTGGACGAGGCCCAGCGGGCCGCGATGCAGCAATACAGCGCGCTGCTGAGCGAGATCTTGTCGGCCAACAACATCGAGCAGGCCGTGGCCGAGCGCGCCCCCTACATCGACCAGAACTTCCTATCGGTGGTGTCCGCCAACCTGCAAGAGGCTGAAAAGCGCAACGCGACTGCCGCCGCCCGGCGCCTCCAGCAAGTCTGGGATGCGGCGGTGGCCATGATCAATCAGGCCTCGCCGCCTGAGGTGCAACTGGTCAATCAACTGCTGATGGCCGAGTACCCTGCCGAGACGCGCAAGCTGCTGGCTGAAAGCCGCGACCTGGTGACTGTTGACTTCATCGAGGCGCTGAGCGAACTGGCCGAGCAGATGGAGGCCGAGGGCGCGCCTGACATGGCCACGCGCCTGCGCCAGATTCGCTCGCAAGCCCAACTGATGCGCTGATCGCCCTGGACAGTTACCATGAACGCAGAGATCGTTACTACCGGCACTGAGATTTTGCTGGGCGAGATCGTCGACACCAATGCAGCCTGGATGGCCCGCCGGCTGCGTGACCTGGGCATCAACCTGTTCTACAAGTCCACGGTCGGCGACAATCTGGAACGCATCACAGCCGTGCTGCGCCGGGGGTTAGAGCGCTCCGACCTGGTGCTGGTAACCGGCGGCCTGGGGCCTACGGTGGATGACATGACGCGCGACGCGGCAGCCCTGGCGGTGGATCGCGAGCTGGCCCTGGACGCGGAGTGCCTGGCCTCCATTGAAGTGATCTTCGCCCGCTGGGGACGCAAGGTTCACGACAACAATCGCCGGCAAGCGCTGCTGCCGGTCGGCGCCAAGCCGATCTTCAACCCGGTGGGCACCGCGCCCGGCTTCATCGTCGAGACCGAGCGTAAGGGCCGTCCACCGGCCTTGCTGATCTGCCTGCCGGGCGTGCCGCGCGAGATGATGCACCTGATGCAGGAGACGGTGGAACCGTTCCTGGCCGAGCGGCTGGGCGCAGATCGCGTCTACATCCGCAGCCGCACCCTGCGCACCGTGGGCATTGGCGAGAGCATGGTCGACAGCCGTATCGCGGACCTGATGGCGCGCAGCAATCCCACCGTGGGGCTGGCCGCACACCTGGGGCAGACCGACGTGCGCATCACCGCCCGTGCGGGCAGCGCCGAGCGAGCTGACCAAATGCTGGACGAGGTGGCGGTTGATCTGCGCGCCCGGCTGGGTGATTTCGTCTACGGCGAAGGCGACGTCCCGCTGGAGGCGGTGGTGGTAGCAGCCGTTCAGCAGGCCGGCTATACCCTGGCCGTGGTCGAGACCAACACCGGCGGCGAGATCGCAGCCCGTCTGCGCAGCGCGCCTGGTGGGGAGCAAACCGTGCCTTCCAGCGCGGTGGTCAGCTCCCTATCCGAGATGGGCGCCAGCGCGCCGGATGAGGCGGTGAGCCCGGCCGGCGCCGAATGGGCCGCGCTGACACGGCTGGCCGCAGCACGCGCGAGTTTTGGCGTCTCCATGGCCCTGGCCGTCTGTGGCGTCACAGACCCTGCGGCCGGGCCTTACGGCGCTTATCGCGGCGAGACCTACGTGGCGCTAGCCACCGGCAGTGGCGTTGCCTCCACCAGGCTGGATGTGGGCGGCGTCGATGAGCTAGCGCGCCGCTGGGTGGGCAACGGCGCGCTCAACTTCGTGCGTCAATGGCTGGCCAGTCAGAAGGCCGGTGAGCAGCCATGAGCGGTGAAGCACAGCGAGAAGCCGATTCGGCCCCTTTTGCTGTCCACCTGGTGGCCGTTGGTTCCACCAACCCGGTTAAGCTGGCGGCGGTGCAGGGAGTGATCGCCCAGCTTTGGCCCGATGCCCGTGTCGAGGCGTTGGCAGCAGAGTCTGGCGTGCCCGCTCAGCCCTTGTCGGACGAGCAGATGGTGGCAGGTGCGCTGGCCAGGGCAGCGGCTGCACGCGCCGCATTGGATGCTGACCTGGGCGTGGGCATGGAGGGCGGCGTCCACCGTTCACCGTGGGGGCTGCTGCTCACCAGTTGGGTGGCGGTGGTGGACCGTTCAGGCCGGCAGGGGTTGGGCTCAGGCGGCCGGCTGCAGCTGCCCCCGGCGCTCGCCGCAGCGGTTCAGGCAGGCGAGGAGTTGGGGCCGGCCGTGGACAAGCTGACCGGCCAGCACGACACCAAGCGCGGACCCGGCGCGGTGGGCATCCTAACCAGCGGGTTAGTGCGCCGGGACGAGGCTTTTCGCGTAGCGACTGCCTATGCCATGGCAAGTTTTCTGCATCCTCAC
>JBFYTD010000161.1:0-5710 GCA_041300885.1 Anaerolineae bacterium
CCGGCCTTGCTGGCCGAATAGGGGCTGCGGGTGTGCAGGCGGTCCTCCTCGGTAGAGCGGCCCTCCAGCACCTGGCCGTAGACCTCGTCAGTGCTGATCTGGTGGTAGCGCTCCATGCCATGGCTGCGCGCCGCCTCCAACAGCACGTAGGTGCCGGTGACATCGGTCTTGAGGAACTCATCCGGCTCCATCAGCGAGCGGTCCACGTGGGTCGCGGCCGCGAAGTTGACGATGGTGTCGATCTGGTAGTCGCGCACGGCCTGGTCCACCGCTGCCGCGTCGCAGATATCGCCCTGCACGAAGACGTAGCGCGGGTCGTCGTGCACGTCCAGCAGGTTGTCCAGGTTGCCGGCGTAGGTCAGTTTGTCGTAGACCAGCACGTGGTAGTCGGGGTACTTGTCCAGCAGATAGCGCACGAAGTTGGAGCCGATGAAGCCGGCGCCGCCGGTGATCATGAAGTTGCGCATGGGGGACGATGCTCCTTTTGTGCCAGGGATTGGAAACCCCCTGGCTGAACCTGAGAAGCCGCCTTTATTACCCGGCTCTGCAGGGCAGCGGCTGGGGAGGTCGAAATTCAAGCCCTGAGGGGCTTTCTCGTTTTCAGCCGGTGAATTTGATTCACCGGGTTCTCAAGACCTGCTGCGCCACGAAGTCCATCCAGACCTCCCCACCTATAGGCCGCTGCTCCGGCGCGGGGAGGATGACATCTAGCGTCAGGGTGGGCATGGTGCGCGGCAGGCGCTGCAAGCCAGCAGGCAGGCCAGGGGCAATGGTCGCGCCCGGCCGCGGCCGATGCTGGATACGCTCCTCCAACCCGCCCAGGACGCTCACTGCTTCCAGGTTGCTGGCCAGCAGGTCAAGCGCGCCCTGCACCACATTGACGGCCTCGTCCAGCAATCGAATCAGGGTGGGCATGGCCTCGTCGTGTAGATGAGAGCGGAAGGCGTCGATGGCGTCGCCGCCGAAGCCGGCATGGTAGGCCGGCTGGAACGACTCGACCCAGTAGCGCTCGGCCGCTCGATAGGCTGGCGCCAGCAGGTCGGCGTACAGCCGCACCCGCACGATCTGCGGCGTCTCCTCGACCCGGCTGAAACTGGCCAGGTGACAGGGATAAAGATCGAAGTAGGCGCCAGGATCGAAGACCGGCCAGGCGCCGTAAGCGTGCTTGAGCCGCGCCAATTTTTGCGCTAACTCGGCCACTGCCTGCGCCAGCCGCTCAGATTGCGCCCTTTCCTTCAATTCGTCGTCGATATGATAGGCTGGGGGCGGATACTCGATCTCGAAACGCGCTGCATCCGACCGCACGCGCCAAACCTGATTGCTTTGCAGAATTCCGGCAGCCAGGGCCGGGAGCGACTTGGGCAACTACAGGATTCCCACCTTGCTGTGATCTCCCAACGTCAGCTTGTAGGCCTTGGGCTTGTAGGGCGAGCGGGTCAGCTCCACCTGACGGCCGATCAGGCTGTCCGCCACGCGCACCGGGATATCCACGATGCGCGAGTGCTCCAGCACAATGCAGTGCTCGATCTCGCTGTCCTCCACCAGGCAGTGGTGATAGATCGATGTGAACGGCCCCACGTAGGCGTTGACGATGCGCGTGCCCTCGCCGATGATGGCCGGGCCGCGCACTACGCTGTTGATGATCTCGGCCCCCGACTCGACGGTGACGTTGTCGCTGACCTTCGAGTCCTTGTCCACGAAGCCCTTGATCTCGTGGTGCAGCTCTTCCAGCACCTTGTCGTTGGCCGCCAGCATGTCGATGGGCGCGCCGGTGTCGATCCACCAGCCGCGATGGACGTAGGGATGCACGGCGTAACCGTTGTCCACCAGCCACTGGATGGCGTCGGTGATCTCTAGCTCACCGCGCGCCGAGGGCTGGATGGCATGGACCGCATCGAAGACGTGGCGGTCGAACATGTAGATGCCCACCAGCGCCAGATCGCTGGGCGGCTCCTTGGGCTTCTCGATCAGGCGAACGATGGAGCCGTCCTCGGCCAGTTGGGCCACGCCGTACTGCTCCGGCTTCTCGACGCGGGTCAGCACGATCTGGCTGTTCCAAACGCTGTGTTCGAACTGGCGGATCAGCGGGCTGATGCCACCCTGGATCACGTTGTCGCCCAGGAACATGACGAAGCGGTCGTCGCCCAGGAAGTCCTGGCTGATCTTGACCGCATGGGCCAGGCCCAACGGCGCGTCCTGGGGGATGAAGGTCACGTTGACGCCCCAACGGCCGCCGCGACCGACGGCTTCCCGCACCTGGCGCGCGTTGTCGTCCACGCCCACCACGATGCCGATCTCCGTGATGCCCGCATCGCGGATGGCCTCGATCACCCGAAACAACACCGGCTTGTTGGCCACCGGCACCAACTGCTTGGCGCTGGTATACGTCAATGGATAGAGCCGCGAGCCCTTCCCGCCGCTCAAAATGAGACCCTTCATGCGTTTCCTGTCTTTCCTTTTGTTCTGTCTGTGCCTCCGTAACACGTAACTCGTAATTCGTAAGCGGAGAGGCGTGTGCTCAATCCGGTTACGAGTTACGAGTTACGTGTTACGTTCAGGTTCCTACATCCCCGCCCCATCGGCCACGTTGTTCAACACCACGCCGACAATGTGCGCGTTGACCTTTTCCAGCGCTTCCTTGGCCCGGCGGGCTGCGTCGCGCTTGGTCTGGCCGGCGTTGAGCACCAGCAGCACGCCATCGACCTTGGTGGCCAGCACCGAGGAGTCGGCTACAGCCGCGGCCGGCGGCGCGTCCAGCAACAGTAGGTCAGCCTGCTCCGCCAGCTCGGCCAGGATCTCGTCCAGCCGGCGCGCAGCCAGCACCTGTGAGGGGCTTACCGGCAGCGGGCCGCTGGTCAGCACACTCAGTCCTGGCGCATCGTTGACGGCTTGCAGTGCGGCTGCGGCCGCCTCCTTGCCGGACACCAGCGTCGTCAGACCGCTGTCGTTGCGCAGGCCGAACAGCTCATGCTGCTGCGGCTGGCGCAGGTCACAGTCTACCAGCACCACCCGCTGGCCCAACTGGGCAGCCACCACAGCCAGATTGGCCAGGGTGGCCGACTTGCCCTCGCCTGAACCGGCGGACGTGACCAGCAGGGTGTGCAGGGGCTTCTCCTGGTTGGAAAAGGAGAGGTTGATGTACAGCGAGCGATAGGCCTCGGCTGTGCTGGAACGTGGATCGGTCAGGGTGATCAGCTCTTTGGTCATGATGTGTCGTTTCTAGGACTGGGCTGGCGCGGCTGGACTACGCACCGCCTTTTGGCTACGCTTGGCGCTGCGCGCCGGCTGGCTAGCCTCGGCCGGGATGGTGCCCAGCACGTTGAGGCCCAGGCTGCGCTCCACCGCGGCCGGCGTGCGCAGGATGTCAGCCTCCAGCCACTCCAGGGCAAAGACAATCAGCAGCCCCAGCAGCGCGCCCAGCACCAGGCCGGCGATGGCGTTCAGCAGGGGTTTGGGCTGGAACAGCGGCGCGTCGATGATGTCGTCCACCAGCTTGACCTCGATGCGGTCGGCCTTGTCCTGCTGTTGGTAGTACGCGTTGCGCTCGCTAACGAACTGGTTGGCAAAGGCCATGGCAATGTTGACAGCCACGGCCGGCTCCTGGTCCTCAGCCGAGATCTCGATCAGGAATTGGTCGCCCACCGGGTTGACCTCGACCTTGCTCAACAGATCGTAGGTGGACATGTCAAGCTGGGCTGCGTCGATCACCTGGCGAGCCGTCTTGTGCGTCTTGATGTTGACGGCAAAGTTGCGCAGCAGGTCCTTGGCCGTGTTGCCCAGGCCCCAGTCGGGTCGGGCCGGCACCACGCTGACTGTGGCCTTGGCCTTGTAGGCCGGGGTCTGCACCTGGCTAATAGCAAAGGCCGCGCCGGCCGCCAGCAGCGCCAGCACAATAATTATCCACCCGCGCTTGCGCAGGATATTCAGGTAGTCTCGTATCTCCATCGTTATTTCTCCATTCGCTCAATCGGGCGCCATTGTACCACAGTGCTCAGTGATCAGTAAACAGTGAACAGTGAACAGTCCCACGTAGCCAACCGTCAACTGTTTACTGGTGACTGTTTACTGCTCACTTCCGCCGCGGGATCTCCCCAACGACCATCAACCCCATACGCTCGATATCCTCACGGCTGCGGATGCGGTCGTCCAGGTAGTCGGCCAGGAAGGCCAGGGCGATGCCGGCCGCCAGGGCCAGCATTAGGCGCAGGGGAAACTCCAGCCGGTCGCTCAGACCGGGGCCGACCGTGCCCACGCCGCCTTGGTTGACCAGGTAGGCGGCGCCGTTCTGGGCAAACAGCCGTGGCATGAAGGTTGCGGCCTCCTGCTCGATAACAGCAGCCACGGCGTCGCCGATCTCGGCCAACTCATCGGGGTTGCCCCAGGTGATGCCCACGGTCATGATGCGGTGCAGCTTGCCGGCTTGGGTCGAGCCTTGCAGCGCGCCGGGCGGCACGGTGATGCCTTGGACCTGCAAGCGTTGGCTGACGGCCGCGGCGAACTCGCTGCCCCGCACCACCTCGGCCAGGTCGTCGATCAGGTATTCGCTGGCCAGCGCGGTGTAGTAGGCTTCCTCGCCGCTGGCCGGGTCCTGCGGCTGCACGCCCACGCTGAAGCTGAGCGAGGTGGTGTAGGCCGCCGGCCGCGGCTGCCAGGGCCGCTGCGTGAGCAGCGTCAGCGCCGCCGTCAGCAGCACCGTCAGCACAGGAATCCACCACCAACGGCGGATGATTGCCCAATATTGTCGTAGTTCCATAAAGAGTTGCAGGTGGCAAGTAGCAGGTTGCAGGTTACGAGTTACTCGTTACGCAGTACGGCTCACGCTGCCCGTTCCACGTAGCGCGCCTCGACGAAGTTCATCAGCTCGCGGCGGAAGCGCTCGGCCGCGAAGCGTTCGGCGTTGCGGCGGCAGGTGGCCGGGCTGATCTCGATCGTATCGAAGGTTTGCACCGCCTCGACCAGCGCTTCGACCGATTGCTCGCGGAAGAGCAGGCCGGTCTCGCCGTCGACGATGGTGTCCAGCGCGCCGCCGCCGGCGTAGGCAATCACAGGACGGCCTGCCGCCTGAGCCTCCACCGGCGCAATGCCGAAGTCCTCCAGACCGGGAAAGACGAAGGCCCGGCAGTGCTGGAAGAGATCGACCAGCCGCTCCCAGGACACGCGGCCCAGAAAGGTGATGTTGCTGGCGGCCTTGGCTTGCAGCTCAGCCCGGTCACGTCCGTCGCCGAAGACCAGCAGCGGCCGGCCCAGCCGGTTGAAGGCCTCCACGGCCAGATCGACCCGCTTGTAGGGGATCAGCCGGCCGCCGGCCAGGTAGTAGTCGCCCGGCTGGCGGCTGGAGGGCGTGAAGCGCTGCACGTCCACCGGCGGGTAGATGATCGCGCTGTCGCGGCCGTAGTACTTCCTGATGCGCGCCTGCACCACGCGGCTGATGGCGATGAAGTGATCCACCCGGTCGGCCGCCAGCCGGTCCCATTGCCGCAAGGCAGCCAGCGCCGGCCGCAGCGCGGCATCGGCCGCCTTGCCCAGCCCTTCACGCTGACGGTAGGACTCGTACATCCACAGGAAGCGGGTGGGGGTCAGGCAGTAGCTGATGTGCAACGTCTCGGGCGGGGTGATCACGCCGTGGCAGAAGGCCGACTTGTTGCTCAGCACCAGGTCGTAGCCGCCGAGGTCGAACTGCTCGAAGGCCAGCGGGTAGAGCGGCAGGTAG
>JBFYTD010000162.1:0-7375 GCA_041300885.1 Anaerolineae bacterium
GGCAACGCCCGGTTGGATGGCTTCGCCAACTATCGAGTCGAGTTCGGCGAGGGCATCAATCCGGCCGGCTGGGCTCAGATCGGCTCCACCCACGGCGAGCAGGTAGGCGAAGGCTTGCTGGAGATTTGGGACACGACGCCGTACAACGGCCTGTACAGTCTACGCGTGGTAGCGACGCGCGGCGATGGCAGCAGCAAAGAGAGCACAATCCAGGTCACAGCCGACAACCAGCCGCCCACAGTCAAGATCGAGGCGCCGGCTGAGGGCGAGCGCTTCGTCACCGAGGATAACGAGTGGATCAGCATCACGGCCAACGCCACCGACGACTGGGCCATGGACCGGGTAGACTTCTATATCAACGGCAACATGGTTGGTTCCAGCACCGTGGCGCCCTACAGCCGGCGTTGGGATTTGCGACTGCTTGGCCAGGGCAGCGGCTCTGGAGCATCCCGTTCCTTGCCCGAAACTGGACGCGATGGCAATCCAACCGGTCGTCTTTACACTGTCTACGAGAATGGCTTTGGCTACCTGGTTGGAGCCAGCGGCGCCTATACCGAGACCCACCTGATCCAGGTCCGGGCCTTCGACCGGGCCGGCAACGAGGCCCGCAGCGAGTCTGTGCGGGTCTTCGTGGCTAAGAAGATCAAAGACGAGGACAACGCGACCGGCAGGCTGCCTGACCCACCCGTGGCGATCCCGTCTACAGGCCGGCTAACGTGATACCCAACGCCATGGGTCTGGAAGCGGGCGCACTATGAATCCTGCAACGACAACGACCCCGCCAAAACGGGGTTGTTGTCGTTGCAGGACCGTTGCGTTTGTTGATCTGCTGTTAACATGCTTCACTAGACAGCACTCACAACCTGTGCTAAACTCCGCTGCATGAGCGAAAATGCCAACCTTGCTCAACATGAAGCCAGCAAGCGCTACCAGAGCGCCAGACGCAAACTTTTCGTCCACGATCTGCTGAACCTGGTGCGCGGCCGTGCGCCGGAACTGTTGTCGTTCGACTCTGTGCAGGCGGCCCTGCAAGCCTGGCAGCAAGTGGAACTACGCGCGCCGGAGATGGTTCCCCTCAACAAGATCGTGGGCAGCGTCGGAAGATATCGCGATTTTACCCGCGAGTTTTTGCCCAAGGGATCGATCAGCCAGGAGCGTTGGCGGGCTGTCGACGCCGCCATGCACAGCCAGGCTGGCCTGCCGCCCATCGAGCTGTACCAGGTAGGCGATGCTTACTTCGTGCGCGATGGCAACCACCGCGTGTCTGTGGCCCGAGCCAACGGCCTCACGGACATCGAGGCCTATGTCACCCGAATTGAGACGCCGGTCTCTATCGATGCCAACACGCAGACCGAGGATTTGCTGTTAAAAACCGGGCTGGCCGAGTTCCTGCGCAAAACCCACCTGGAGGACATTCGCCCCGATGCCGACGTCGAGGTCACGGAGGTCGGCAGCTACCACAATCTCCTGCAGCATATCGAGGTTCACCGCTATTACCTGGGCATCGAGCAGAAGCGCGAGATACCCTGGCAAGGGGCCGTGGCAAGCTGGTACGACACCGTGTACCTGCCGGTGGCTGCTGCCATCTGGGCCTCCACAATCCTGGATCGATTCCCCGGCCGTACCGCCGCTGATCTGTACCTGTGGGTCTGCCAGCATCGAGAGGATTTGGTGCGCGCAGGGGGTGAGCTGCCCTCGCCCGTGGCGGTCGTAACTGATCTCACGACTGAGCAAGACGAGTCAGCCGGCCGTGTGGTGAAGTCGGTCAAGCGCGTGCTCGGCTCTAAACCGAAAACAGCCGACCTCGCTGCCCAGGCTGTCGAACTAACCAAGCAAGAGCAAGCGGCAGCGCCAAGCGATCTTTCATCGCCCTAATCAAGAGAGGAATCATCCATGCAACGGACGAAAATCGTCTGCACCATTGGTCCGGCCACCCAGTCACCGGAGATGCTTGCCCGCTTGATCCAGGCCGGCATGGATGTGGCCCGCGTCAACATGTCTCATGGAACGCATGAGGTTCACGCTCAGAACATCACGAACATCAGGATCGTCTCCCAGCAAGCCGGCAAAGCCGTGGCCATCCTGGTAGATTTGCAAGGGCCTAAGCTGCGAGTGGGTCAGATGCCGCCCGAAGGAGTGCTCTTACGCAATGGGGAAGACGTTGTGTTGACGATCGACGACGTGCCAGCCACGGCCGAGCGTGTCCCGGTGCAGTACAAGCGCCTGCCAGCGGCTGTGGAGCCCGGTGATCGCATTATGTTGGACGATGGCCTGCTCGATCTGGTGGTTAAGAGCAAGGATGAAGCCAACGTCAACTGTCGGATTGTCACAGGCGGTGTCCTGACCTCCAACAAGGGAATCAATCTACCCAAAGCCAGCTTCTCCATTGCGTCGATATCCGAGAAGGACAAAGAAGACCTGAGCTTCGCCTTGAGCCAACGAGTCGACTGGATCGCCCTGTCCTTCGTGCGGCGGGCTGAAGATGTGCATGAGCTGCGCAGTCTGATCCGACAACAGGCGGAGTTTGGCCGGCTGACCCCGATCATCGCCAAAATCGAAAAGCCGGAGGCGGTAGAGAACATCGCGGAGATCGTCGATGCGGCCGATGGCATCATGGTAGCCCGCGGCGACCTGGGCATTGAGGTGTCGCCGGAGGGGGTGCCGATGATGCAAAAGATGATCATCCAACTGTCCAACAAGGCTGGTAAGCCTGTGATCACAGCCACCCAGATGTTGGACTCGATGATCCGCAACCCGCGGCCGACGCGCGCCGAGGCCAGCGACGTAGCCAATGCCATCCTGGATGGTACAGACGCCATCATGCTGTCGGGCGAGACGGCTGTGGGCAAGTACCCCATCGAAGCGGTCGAAACCATGGTGCGCATCGCTTCGGAAACCGAGCCCTACGCCCGCTTTGGGCCGCCGAACATGGGCGACGCCAAGCACTCGATTAGCGAGGCGGTGTGCTATGCGGCCACAGACACGGCCAACATGCTGCGCGCCAGCGCCATCATCACTCCGACCATGTCCGGCAGCACGGCCCGCATCCTCTCACGGTTTCGTTCGCCCAGCCCCATCATCGCCATCACCCCCAACCCGGCAGTACAGCACCAGTTGGCGTTGTTCTGGGGCGTCCATCCGCTGCTCAGCCGGCGAGCGCCTGACACGGACACCGTGATCGAAGAGGCGGTAAATACGGCTGCCGCGGCCGGGCTGGTGCATGAAGGGGAGGCCGTGGTCATCACTGCTGGCACGGGGGGCCACATGGTAGGCACTACCACCCTGATCAAAGTACATGTCCTGGCCCGAACCCTGACGCACGGACAGGGTGTGGGCAGCAACACGGTCATGGGACGGGTGCGCCGGCTGGATGGACCGTTAGGCAAGGATGTGGTGCTTTATCACGACGAAATTGTCGTCACCAAGAAGACAGACCGCTCCTTTGTGCCGGTACTTGAGCATGCCGCGGGCTTGATCACAGCAGAAGGCGGGCTGGGCTCTCATGGCTATCTATTGGCTGCGGAGCAGGGCTTGCCCACCATCGTCGGCGCAGACAACATCGATGCGCTCCAGGACGGTGACTGGATTGTGCTGGATGCCAAGGAGGGCGTAGTGGTCGAGCGCCAAGGAATGCGCGCCGGATCATTGCACTAGGTGCCTGCCGGCGTAACCCTAACGTCGGGCCAGAAGAACAAAACGAGCCCCTGCTTTTGCAGGGGCTCGTTTTGTTTCACTGATGGGGCAAGGAAAGTGAGAGGTTACTTGACCTCGACTGCGGCGCCAGCGGCCTCGAGGGCTGCCTTGGCCTCAGCGGCCGCTTCCTTGGACACGCCGGTGACCACGGTCGCAGGAGTCGACTCGACCAGGTCCTTGGCTTCCTTCAGGCCAAGGCTCGTGATCTTGCGGACTTCCTTGATGACGTTGATCTTGTTGTCGCCGACGGCCTTCAAGACGACGTCGAACTCGGTCTGCTCTTCTTCAGGCTCAGCGGCAGCAACAGCAGCAGCTGGAGCAGCGGCCATAGCCATCATGGGAGCGGCGGCGGTCACGCCCCAATCGTCCTGCAGTTCCTTGGCGAGCTGAGCAGCCTCGAACAGCGTCAGCGAGTTCAACAGCTCTTTTACCTGTGCGATCTTGTCAGACACGGTGAAAAACCTCCAGTTTGGTTGATGATACTTGTTTACGGTGAATTTTGACTCTGTCGCCATACTTCGCTGGCAACAGCCGGCGCCAAAGGCGCCTCGGCGTTAAACGGCTCAGGCGCTGGCCTGAGCGCCCTTGTCGGCGTACGATTGAATCGTGAGCGCCAGCTCGCGCATCGGTGCTTGCAGCGTGCGGTAGAGCTCGCTGGCAGGCGCTTCCAGGGTGCGCACCAGTTCACTGGCCGGGCCCTGAATCGCGCCCAACAGTTGGGCCAGAACATCGGTCTTGCTGGGCAGATCACGCAGCTTGCGGGCGCCTTCAGCGTCAAGGACCTGGCCGTCCAGGATTGCTCCCCGGACTTTGATGTTCTCCAGATCCTTGATCGAGTCAAAGAGCGCCTTTGCTGAAGTCGCAATGTCCTCAGGCAGGTACACGACGGCCGTGGGCCCGACAAGATAGTCTTGCGGAGCCGGCAAGCCCGCTTGCTGCAAGGCAATGACCATCAAGCTGTTCTTGACCACCTGGACACTCGTGTTATGCTCCCGCATCTGGCCGCGCAGCCGTTGGATCTGCTGTACGGTCGTGCCGCGGTAGTCGGTCAACACGATAGCCTGGCTTTTGGTCAACTGCTCGACGTACGACTCGACGAACTGTTCTTTTTTCTCTCTTGAGATCGCCAAGCGCTTAACCTCCTTTACCACAGGGTTATCGAACGAAGCTGGCGACAGCAGGGCAACAAAAAAGCCTTCGCATCAGCCGATGCGAAGGCTCTCAGACAGCATAGCATTTGGAGTTGTCATCGTAGACGATAAAACTCCAAAACACCCTGGCGCGGCCGCTCGCGTGAGTGGCTGGCCAGGAAATGCTCTCCAGATCCTGTCGCTTCGGCGGGCTGATGGATTAAGCCATTGGACCCCTCCCGAAGGAAGGGATTGGCGCCTGCTGTCACTAGCAACAATCTCGGAAACGTATCGGTTGTTAACTTGGTCTGCAAGGCCAGCTGGCCTTGCAGACCAGGGAAAACTCAGGCAGTCCGCAATGCCCCGGCCTGGTTGGCATCTAACTTGATGCCAGGGCCCATAGTCGAGGTCAGGGTTACGCGCTTGATGTAGGTACCCTTCGCACCCGACGGCTTGGCGCGTGTCACTGCTTCCATGACGGCTGACAGATTGGCCATCAACTGCTCTTCGGTGAAGCTGATCTTGCCCAGAGGAACGTGGATGTTAGCGGTCTTGTCGACCTTGAACTCAACACGCCCCTGGCGCGCCTCTTGGATCACACGGGGCAAGTCATCGTCTTCCACGATGGTGCCGGCCTTCGGGCTGGGCATCAAGCCGCGCGGGCCTAACACACGACCCAGGCGACCAACCTTCTTCATCATCGGCGGGGTGGCGATAGCCATATCGAAGTCAGTCCAACCGCCCTGGATTTTGTTGACCAGCTCATCGCTGCCGACAAAATCAGCGCCAGCCTCTTCGGCGATCCTGGCTGCGTCGCCTTCGGCGAAGACCAGGATGCGCACCTCTTTGCCGGTGCCGCTGGGCGTTTGGGTCGAGCTGCTTCTTGGCTTCGAGATACTTCTTGCCGTGCTGTGTCATGCTTTTTGCTCCTTGTGGTGTTAGCGGAACCGACAGCTTGCCAGGTTCCTCCCACCAGCGCTGGTCAACGACCAGCAAACTAGTCGGCGACGGTAATGCCCATGCTGCGGGCGGTTCCCTCGATCATCTTGACGGCGCCGTCGATATCGACAGCGTTCAGGTCCTTCATCTTCTGCTCGGCAATGTTGCGAACATCGGCGCTGGTGACCTTACCGACTTTGTTGCGATTGGCCGATGCAGAGCCCTTGGGGATGCCTGCAGCCTTCTTCAACAGATCGGTGGCGGGAGGCGTCTTCAGCGCCAGCGTAAAGGAGCTATCCTGAAAGATGGTGATCTCGACAGGGATAATGCTGCCCACCAGGTTGGCCGTCTTGGCGTTATACTCCTTGCAGAAGCCCATAATGTTCACGCCATGCTGGCCCAAAGCAGGACCAACCGGCGGCGCAGGATTGGCTTTGCCCGCAGGAATCTGCAGCCTAACGATTGCTTTGATCTTTTTTGCCATGCGTTAACCTCAAATCTGTTGCCTATCGGCTCCAGGGTATCACTCTTTGGATAGTCGAGCAGGTCGCTAGACCTTCTCTAGCTGCAAGAAATCAACATCAACAGGCGTGTCGCGGTTGAAGAAGGAAACCATCACCCGGGCCCGACCCTTGTCGGTATTCAACTCCTGTACGATGCCGGTGAACTCAGCAAAAGCGCCATCGACAATGCGCACCTTTTGGCCAACCTTGAAGTCCACCTTGATCTTCGGTTCCTCAGACTCCAACTGGCGCATAATACGCTTGACTTCTTCGTCCGGCAAGGCCGTGGGTTTGTTGCCCATGCCAACGAAGCCCGTCACGTTGGGCGTGTTGCGCACCACGTACCATGACTGCTCGTCCATGATCATCTGGACGAGGACATAGCCTGGGAACACACGCCGCTCCACCACCCGGCGCTGGCCATCCTTGAGCTCGATCTCCTCCTCGGTAGGGACAACGACCTGAAAGATCTTGTCCTGCATAGCCATGGACTCAATGCGATGCTCGAGGTTCTTCTTCACCTTGTTTTCGTAGCCAGAATAGCTGTGAATGACGTACCAGGCGGTCTCAGGTGGAAGCTCTTTGATATCAGTTTGTTCAATAATCGGTCCAGCCGCTTCCGGTTGGGCCGCTGCACGTTTATCTGTCTTTGCCACGGTTCATCTCAGCTAACAGCTTCGAAGTCGAGTCTTTCGTCGAACTACACCAGGCCTAGCCGATCAGCGCCGACATTACACCGGTGAAGAAAATGTCCAACACCCAGAGTAATAGGGACATAGCGACCGTCACGGCCAACACAATACCGGTCAGATGCAGTGCTTCTTCCCGGGTAGGCCAAGTCACCTTGCGCATTTCGGCCCGCGCCTCACGAAAGTACTTGACGATGCGATTTTCTTTCTTTTCGGTGTCGGCTTTGCTCACGGTTGAAATCTCACTTACGGATTGAAGACACCGCCTGAAGCTCAGGGCGGTGTCTACTTAAGACGTAGCTCGCAGCGTGTTGGCGAGAATATGGCAGGCGTGGCAGGGATCGAACCCGCAACCTACGGTTTTGGAGACCGTTGCTCTACCGATTGAGCTACACGCCTGTGCTAATGGTCAATGTTCAAT
>JBFYTD010000163.1:0-5686 GCA_041300885.1 Anaerolineae bacterium
GGACGGCGCGGCGTCTGACGATGGGCGTGCTACGCTTCAGCAGGACTTCCCTTTCCTGAACGGCTATTTCGACGAGATGCTGCGCTTCATGCCGGTCGACAGCACGTGGCAGGCAGGTTGGCGTTGGTGGCAAGCGGAGTTGACAGCCTGGGAGGCCGGCAGCCCGCACGACCTTCCCCTGTTGCGTCTGGCAGGCAGCAGCGGTCTGGATGCCGACGCGCGCCTGGCCCTGATTCTGATCGGCCTGGTGGAGGAAGACTCGCGTTTCGGCACTGTGTTTGCCCGGCTGCAAGAGCCGCTGCTTGGGCGCCGGCCCACGGTGGAGCTGGTTGGGCACGTCATCCATGCCAGGCAAGACGGCGGGCTGGACGCAGCCGGCCTGGCCCGCCGCCTCTTGGACCTGGGTCTGGCCGAGGCCATCAATCCGGACGCGGCCCGGGCCGAGTGGGCGCTGCGCGTGCCTGGCGAGCTGTGGGACGTGGTGCGCGGCGACCTGCCTGGCCGGCGCGCCGGCTGGACCTATCAGGCGCCAGAGGAGTCTCCACCCATCGATCAGCTTGTCTTGCCAGGCCCCTTCCTGGAGCGGCTGAAGCAAGCGCCGGAGGTGCTGCGCTCTGGCAAGGCGCGCACGTTGGTGGTGCGGGGCACAGCCGGCAGCGATCGCTTGAGCGTCATTGGCGCTGTGGCGCGTGCGATGGGGAAGGGCGTGATCGCGGTCGAGGGCGGCGGGCTGGCCGAGCGGGCCGGTCGTTCCCTGGGGCCGCTGTGCAGTATGGCCGGCGCTGTCCCCGTGCTCACCTATGACCTGGGGCCAGGGGAGACGGTGCAGCCGCCGGAACTGGCAGCCTACCAGGGCCCGCTGGGAGTCGTCATGGGCATGGAGGGTGGGCTCCTGGCCGGTTCGCAAGGCGGAGACACCGTGCTCACCCTGCGCATCCCGCCGTTGAAGGTCGAGCAGCGCCTGCGCGTTTGGCAGACGGCGCTGGCCGAGGCGTCGCCCGACCTGCCGGCCATCGCCGAGCGCTTCCATCTGCCTGACGGCCACATTCGTCGCGCAGCAGCCACGGCCAGCGCCTACGCTGCACTGGAGGGCCGCAGCGCAGTGACTCTGCCCGACGTGCAGGAAGCCTGCCGCGCCCTCAACCGCCAGTTGCTGGACACCCTGGCCAGCCACCTGGACGGCGACGGCCTGTCCTGGGAGACGCTGGTGGTCAGCGAGGGCGTAGCTGAGCGGCTGGGCGAGTTGGAGCGGCGCTGCCGCCATCGCGAGCGGCTGCCAGAGCGGCTGGGGCCGGCCTTCGGCGCGGGCGGCAACAGCGGCGTGCGCGCCCTGCTGACTGGGCCCAGCGGCACCGGCAAAACCCTGGCCGCCCGCATCCTGGCGGCCGAGCTGGGCATGGACCTGTACCGCGTCGACCTGGCCGCAGTGGTCAACAAGTACATCGGCGAGACCGAGAAGAACCTGCACCGCGTGCTCGCCACAGCCGAGGATCTGGACGTGGTGCTGCTGCTGGATGAGGGCGACGCGCTGCTGGGCGCCCGCACCGAGGTGCGCTCGGCCAACGACCGCTACGCCAACCTGGAGACCAACTACCTCTTGCAGCGGCTGGAGAGCTACCAGGGCATCGTGTTGATCACCACCAACGCAGCCGAGGCCATCGACAATGCCTTTCAGCGGCGCATGGACGTGGTGCTGAACTTCATGGCGCCCCAGGCCGAGGAGCGCTGGCACATCTGGCAGCTGCACCTGCCGCCGGCGCACAGCGTCGACGCGGCCGCGCTGGAGCGGGTGGCCGCGCGCTGTGCGATGACCGGCGGCCAGATTCGCAACGCGGCGCAACTGGCCACGCTGCTGGCCCTGGACAGCCCGCTGGGCGTGGTCACCGAGGGGCACCTGGAGCAGGCGGTACACAGCGAGTATCGCAAGGCGGGCGCAACGTCGCCCTTGGCCCAACGACAGAACGGCCACCGGCCCGCCCGGCGCAACGGTGTGGCGGCGATGGTAGATGCGTTGAGTTGACGTAATGCGTGACGAGTAATGCGTATGGCCAGAGTCATCCGACACAAACGAGTGTTATCATCCCAGCCGGCCGAGCGATTGACCGGCAGCGGCGAAAAGGCTGGCGCAGAAGCCGCAACGCTGGGACACGGCGACGGTCCGGCGCGCAGGTTGTCGAGTGTCCGGCCGGCGCCGTCGCTGGGCCCGGCAGTGCAGGCTAAGCTGGAGGTAGGCGCGGCCGATGACCCGCTGGAGCGCGCGGCCGACGCCACGGCTGACCAAGTCCTGCGCATGCCGGCTGACGAGGTCGCGCCAGTGCAGGATGCGGACGAACCGGGCGCAGTGCGCCGGCAGCTGGATGGCGGGGCGTCGCCGGCCGGCAGACCGGCGCCAGTCAGCGTGCAAAACGTTTTACACGCGCCGGGTGCGCCCCTGGACCCGACAACGCGCGCACTGGTGGAGCCGCGCATGGGCCGCGACTTCGGCGACGTGCGGGTGCATACCGATTCGGCCGCAGCCCAATCGGCCGAGGCGATCCGGGCGCGCGCCTACACATCGGGCAGCCACATCGCCTTTGCGGCCAGCCAGTTCGCGCCGCACACGCCGGGCGGACTGCGCCTGCTGGCGCACGAGCTGGGCCACGTGGTGCAGCAGAGCGCCAGCCCGGCCGGCCAACAACCCATCGCCCGCTGGCCCTGGGACGAGCCGGTGACGCTGCAGAAGGTCCTGCCGGCTCAGACCGTGCTGCGCAACACGCAGCGCGCGCTGTTCAAGCAGCTCAACGGCTATCCGATGCAGGACATGTTGGCGGCGTTCGCGGCCATGGCCGCCGCCGGCACGCTGGATAGCATGATCGCCAACTTCGACGTGGCTGAGGGCGTCGACCGGCCGCGGCTGAAGGTGGCCATGGATGCGGCCAAGATCAAGGGACGCGGCACACCGGCCACCGAGGCCGAGATCGATGATCTCAAGAGTCGCATGGCCGCCCGAGAGCTGCCGACCGACCAGCAAAGCGCGGTGCTCTCGTTTCTCGGCTCTTCTTCCGCGCCTCAGACGGCCCCTGCCAGCGCGCCGGCCGCGGCTGCCCCGCAAACCAGCTTCAAGACCAGCAGCTATGCCCTGTCCACCACGCCGGTGGTTGTGGTCAAGGCCGACGAGAAGAAGGGGCTGAAGGAAATCCGGGAGGCGCCGGCCGACTATGCGGCGAGCATTCTGCAGATGGCGGGGCTAGACAACGACACATGGTTTGGCAGCTTCACCTCCATCAAGTTCCTGGGCCAATCGGTCAGCGATATCCACACCGACCTGGCGACACACCTCAAAGCCGTGGAGGCGAAGTTTGCCGAGAGCCACGGCGGACCGTCCAAAGACCCGGCCGTGGCCGGCGCGACGTTGGGATTGAACCAGGGTATTGGCGGCGCGCGCCATGCACCGACCGGCGCCGCCTTCTCCATGCACTTGTTCGGATTGGCCATCGATGTCAACTACACGTCCAATCCCTGGGTAGGTACCAGCGCTAACAAGGTGTTCGAGCGGGCCGGCTGGCTGGCCGTGGGCAGGAAATTGCAATACCAGGACGGCATGAGCAAGAACTACGACGATTTGAGAGCCTTGGACAGCGCAGTGGAGACCTACTTCAGCTACATCGACGACGCCAAGGCCCTGGCCACGCAGTTGGCGGGGATCACCGACGACGCAAATCCGTGGAAGGGCAAGGCCGCCGAGGACGCCGCCAAGCAGATCAGCCAGGACCTGGACTTTGCAGCCGCCAAGTGGGAGCGCGCCGGGGCCAAGGACGTGATCAAAAAGGGCGGCTTTCTCAGCTTGCCGAAGGATTTTGTCGACGGCATCGGCCTGGACTGGGGCGCCAGCTACGGCGACATCATGCACTTCGACATGCGCAACAAAGGCAACGGCCGCAAGATCCAGTCGGCCATCGGCGCGTACAAGAAGAAGAAACTGGAGGAGGCCAAGGCCGAATGATTGCGAGGCCAGCGAACGACCCAGCCCACCGAACTTGGAGTATGTCATGACACACGAGCGTATCCAACGCCGCGAGAAAACCGGCCATGTGGCAAGGCACACCGCCGGCCTGCTGGCGGATAGCGTTGCGCGCACGGCGGCGCCGGAGGCGCGCGCAGGCATCATGCGCAACGCCGGACCTGTGGCGCGGCTGGGTGCGCCCGTACAGGCCAAGCTGGCAGTGAGCCAGCCGGACCACCCTGCCGAAGTTGAGGCTGATCACGTGGCCGAACAGGTGGCTTGCGCGCCGGCCCCGCTCGTTCAACGCTGCGGCGCGGGCTGCGACTGCGCCGGTTGCCGGGCGCGCCACGCCGAGCCGGTTCAGTTGAGCCGCACGGCCGCCAACGCTGCCGGCTCGCGTGAGGCGCCGTCCATCGTAGGCGACGCGCTGCGCTCCCCCGGCCAGCCTCTGGCGTCGGGCGCGCGGGCGTTCATGGACGCGCGCTTTGGGCGTGATTTCGGCCATGTGCGCATCCACACCGGCGGGCTGGCGGCCGCGTCAGCGCGGGCCATCAACGCGCGGGCATATACTGTGGGGCGCAACGTGGTCTTCGGCGCCGGACAGTATGCGCCGCAGACGCCCGCAGGCATAAAACTTCTGGCCCACGAGCTGACGCACGTGGTGCAGCAAGCACCGGCAGAGCCGGCCGCGACCTCGCCCGGCGCGTCCGTCGTCATGCGCGATCTTGCGCTGGAGCCGCCCGAAGACGCGCCGGAGCAGCGCGAGCTGACCGCTGCCCAGGTCCAGGCTGGACTTCGCTACAATCGGGCCAGCTACGACGAGGAATCGACGCGCCTGATCCAGGACGTCGTTGGCGCGGAGCAGACGGGCAGCTTCGACGAGGATACGGTCCGCCTGGTGGCCCTGATTCAGCGACAGTATGGGTTGGTTCCAGCCGATGGCAAAGTCGGGCCTGACACCTATGACTTCCTGATCCGTGAGCTGCAAGCCGAACAAGCAACACCGGGTCCGTGCCTGACGCTGTTTCAGATCGTCGGGCCTCAGCCATTGCAGTTCTTCCGCACCTCCAGCACGCGGGGCATCATCAACTCCCGTTTCGAGATTCACGCCCGTTTCGACCCGCGCTGCAACTGCGGCGACTACGAGTACCGCCAATACATCGGTGGACATGTGGAGCTGCTCGAAACTGCCCAGCCGGGCGTCACGCCGCCGGCGACCTCCGGCTGTGCAGTGCTCGACTCTGTGCTGCCCGGCATCTGGGTTTGGAACATGGATCGGTGTTTCCAGATCCCCGGCGGCGGGCTGACGCGGCGAATGAAGGAGGATGGCGATGTGGCGGTGGCCGCAGGGGTCGCAGGCCGGCGCTACGGCCATCGCTCGGCCCGCCCCAATCCGGCCGACGGCCGAGATGTCTACAGCCCTGACCGCGCCACAGGCTGCATCTACGAGGGCTTCGACGTGCCGGAGTTGTCCCCGGTCCCGGCAACCCCCGGCGACAGCGGCGATGTCTACGACTGGGACATGCGCTTCCGCGGCGTGATCCAGCGTTCGGACGGGACCATCGTGGCAGAGAAGTGGTGGAATATCATAAGCACGGTAGCGATACCTTGAGCGCGTTGGTGAGTTGTTATGGTTGATATGATGGCCCGAGCAGGCCACAAGCCCAAGCAGCACAGGCATCCCGCTGTGGCTAATCCAGCAGC
>JBFYTD010000164.1:0-5665 GCA_041300885.1 Anaerolineae bacterium
GGAGCTGATCCATGCAGCGCGGCAGACCGGCCAGATCGCCTGGAGCGAGACCTGTCCGCAGTACCTCCTGCTGGACGAGCGCGTCTACGCGGGCGACCATCCGGAATGGGGCATTATGCAGCCGCCGTTGCGCCATCCATCGGAACGGGAGCGCCTGTGGGAGCTGGTCACCTCGGGCGCAGTCAACAGCATCGGTACCGACCACTGCGACTACACTATCCTCCAGAAGCTCGGTCTCCACCCGCTGGAGAGCCAGGCCGTGCAGGACGTGCTGGCCAAGCTGCCGGAGGAGGAGCGGGAGATGGTGGTGCTGCGCGCCGGCCTGCGCGACGGCTGGCAGCGCGAATGGCGTGAAGTGGCGCGAGCCATGGGCACCTCGCGCGACGCCATCCGCCGGCTAGAGAACGACGCGGTGCGCCGCCTGCAGGAGGCCAACGGCGCGCTGGCTACCCTGCAGGATGCGGTCGCAGCAACAGGCCAGCCGCGCCTGCCCTTCACGCAGACTCCCGGCGGCATCCCTGGCCTGGAGACCATGTTGCCGCTGCTGGCCACCGAGGGGGTGGCCGCGGGCCGCATCACCTGGGCGCGGCTGGCCGAGCTGACCTCTGCCCATCCGGCCCGCATTTTCGGCCTCTACCCGCGCAAGGGCGCGTTGCTGCCCGGCAGCGACGCCGACGTGGTGGTCTTCGACCCCGCGGCCGATGCGACCATCAAAGCCGCCAACCTGCACAACATCGCCGGCTATACCCCCTATGAGAACCGGCGAGTGCGCGGGCGGGTGCGCTACACCCTCAGCCGTGGGTTGGTGGTGTGCAAGGCGGGCGAGTTCACAGGACAGCGCGGCTGGGGCCGCCTGGTAGAAGGACGACCGTTCGACGCGGCCGGCTGGCGATGAGCGAACACCTGCCCACCGGCGCCGAGGCCCACAGCAAATTCGACCACGCCAAGCGCCAGGCCATGGTCGAGGGCATGGTTGCGCTGGTGCGCGGCAAGCCCAGCGATTTGTTGCCCTTCGACGATGTGCAGCGCAAGCTGGGCCTGCACATCACCCGCGAGCGCGGTCTGCAGCAAGTCTCGTTGGACCAAATCGTAGGCAGCGCGGGCAAGTATCACGACTTCACGCGCTCTTTTTGGCCCAGGAACGAGAAGCTGCGCGAGCGCTGGAAGTGGATCTACGTCGCCGCCCACGACTTCCGCGGCCTGCCGCCGGTGGAACTCTACCAGGTGGGCGAGGTCTATTTCGTCAAGGACGGCAACCATCGCATCTCCGTAGCCAGGGCGCTGGGCAGCAAGACCATCGAAGCCTACGTGACTGAGTATATCAGCCCGGCGCCGTTGACCGTGGCGATTGTCGACGCCGGCCTGGACGCGCTGGCCTTGCAGATCGAGCGCGAGCGCTTTCTGGGCCGTACCCGCTTGCCGGAGCTGCGGCTCGGCGCCCAAATCGAGCTCAGCCAGCCCGGCGGCTACGACACGCTGCTAGAGCACATCGCCGTGCCCGCCTACGTGTTGAGCCAGCAGACGGGCCAGCCGGTGGCGTGGGATGAGGCGGTGACGCTGTGGTACGACGACGTCTACACGCCGGTGGTGCGCGCGATCCGCCAGCAAGATCTGCAGCGCCGCTATCCCGGCCGCAGCGACGCCGATCTCTACCTGTGGCTGATGGAGCATCGCGACGCCCTGGAACTGGCAGAAGAGCAGGCCCTGGCCGCGGCTGCCCGTCAATTCGTGGAGACCATTGGCCGCCCGCAGCTGCGCTGGCTGGCGGAGGCGCGCAGCGAGCCGGGCGCCTGGCGAACGCGACGCGTCCTGCCGCGCAGCGATGGTCCGTTGTTTGCCGACATCCTGCTGCCTCTGGACGAGACGGACGCGGCCTGGCAGACCGTGCAAGACGTGTTGCCGCTGGCTGAGCGTGCAAAGAGCCGGCTGCATGGGCTATGGAATGGCCAGTCGCTAGAGGATTTCAGCCGGGTCGGCGCGCTGTTACGGCATTTCACAGCAGCCTGCCAAGCGCGCGGGGTGGCCTGGCAGGTGCGCGCCGAGATTGGTCTGGCCGGCGACGGTCTGGATGTGATCAGCGGCGGCTATGATCTGGTGGTGCTGCGCCAAGGGGACGCCGAGGCGCGGCAGCAGGACGAGCTATTGGGCACGCAGATCCAGGGGGTGATCCGGCGGGTGGCCTGTCCGGTGTTGGTGCTGTCGCCGGCCAAGCCCAGGCTGAGCCGGGTGCTGTTGGCCTACGACGGCAGCCCTTATGCCGAGGAGGCGCTCTACGTGGCCGCGCACCTGGCCACGACCTGGGAGGCGCGGCTGGCTGTGGTGACTGTGGAAGAAAACGCGCGCACCACCTCGGCCACGCTGGATGCCGCCCTGTCGTACCTCAGGCAGCAGGGGATCGATGCGCGCGGCTTCTTCAAGGGCGCGCAGCCCGGCCCGGCCGGCGCAGCCAGAACGATCCTGCAAGTCGCCGCCGAGCAGGGCAGCGACCTCCTGCTGCTGGGCGACAGCGGCTATTCCCCCTTTGTGGAGCTGTTCGTGCGCAGCACTGTGGATCATGTGCTCAGGGAGGCGGGGTGTTCGGTGATGGTGTGTGGGTAAGGGCCAATCCGCGGTTCTTCACCTTGCCTTCTCCAGCCACCGTCCCATCGCCTCATCTAGCTCCCCCTCCGCCGCAGCCAGCCGCTCCGCCAACTCCTGTAAGCTAACGTAATCCCCGCTGCTGGCGTCGATCTCAGCGTGCAATGTCGTCACCTGTGCCTCCAGCCCAGCGATGCGCTCTTCGAGTTCCTCTAGCGCGCGCTGCTCTTTCCACGTCATTTTGCGCTCCACTTGCCCCTCGGACCCTCTGCTTTTCCCTTCCTTCCCCCGTTTCCCTTCCTTCCCTTCTTTCCCTTCCTCCATCTCCCGCGCCCTGATTTCCTGATACACGCTAAACGGCGCCGGGTAACGCCCGCTCACTGCGCCGCCTGGCTCGAAGCTGACCAGGAAGTCCACGGTGCGGTCCAGGAAGTAGCGGTCGTGGCTGGCCACCACCAGACAGCCCTTGAAGTGGTCGAGAAACTCTTCCAGCACGGACAGGGTCTGGATGTCCAGATCGTTGGTCGGCTCGTCCAGCAACAGCACGTTCGGCTGGTGGATCAGGGTCTTGAGCAGGTAAAGCCGGCGCCGCTCGCCGCCGCTCAGGCTGCCGATGTAGGCATACTGCTGCGGCCGGGGAAAGAGAAACCACTCCAGCATCTGCGCCGCGTCGATCAGTTGGATGTCGGCTGCGGTGCGGTTCCAGGCTGGCGTGTTGCGTTCCTGGACGCGGATCAACTCGGCCTCGCCCTTGATGAAGTCGAGCACCCGCTGGCCTTCGTCCAGATCGACGTTGCGCTGATCGTAGTAGCCCAGAAGCACCGTCTCGCCCCACTCGACCACGCCGTTGTCAGCAGCAAGCTTTCCAGCCAGGATGTCCAGCAGAGTGCTCTTGCCTGCGCCGTTCGGGCCAATGATCCCTATTCGGTCGCCCGGGGCCAGCTCGAAATCCAAGTTGGCGAAGACCGGTGTTTGGTCGTAGGCCTTGGCCAAACCACTGGCAGACAATACCTTCTTGCCTAGCCGCCGGCTGGCCAGGGCTATGGCCACCCGCTCCTGCTGGGTGTCATAGCGCAGCCGTTCCATCTCCTCGGCCCGCTGCCGTCGGGCCTTCTGTTTGGTGCCGCGCGCCATGGGCGAGCGCCGCAGCCATTCCAACTCGCGCTTGAGCAGTCGCTGACGATCCTCCTCGGCCTTGACCAGCTTGGCATGGCGTGCGGCCGATTGCTCCAGGTAATGGCTGTAGTTGCCGGGATAGCTGGCCAACTGGCGGCGGTCTAGCTCGACGATGCGGTTGGCCACCCGGTCCAGGAAGTAGCGGTCGTGGGTCACCAACAGCAGCGCGCCGGGCAGGGCCAGCAGGAACTGCTCCAGCCAGTCGATGGTCTCGGCGTCGACGTGGTTGGTAGGCTCGTCCAGGATCAGCAGGTCGCCGGGGTCCAGCAGAGCGCGGGCCAGGGCGACGCGCTTGCGCTGGCCGCCGCTGAGCGCGCCCACCAGCGTGTCGGTCGACGGTTCGATGCCCAGCCGCGAAAGAATCGCCTTGGCCTGGGCCTCGGCTGTCCAACCGGCCGCCCGATCCATGTCGGCCGTCAGGCTGGCAAAGAGCGCTTGCACCTGCGGATCGGTGGGGTGGCGCTGCAAGGCCAGGCTGGCGGCCTCGTAGTCACGCAGCAGTTTCATCTGGGGTGCATCGCTCTGGAACAGAGTGTCCAGCACCGACACGCGGTCGTCCAGCGCCGGCTCCTGGGATAGATAGCGCACACGCACGCCGCCCCAGACCGTCACCTTGCCCGCATCGGGCGTCTCCTGGCCGGCGATGAGGCGCAGCAAGGTCGTTTTGCCGCTGCCGTTGATGCCAATCAGGCCGATGCGGTCGCCGCGGTTGATCAGCAGACTGACCCCGTCCAGCAGCAGCCGCTCGCTATATTGTTTGCTGACGTTTTCAATGGTTACCAGGTTCACGGGGAAGAGGATAGCACGGGCGGGGGCAATCGACAAAAACGCCCTGGCATTTCAGTCGATTGCCAAGGCGTCCTTGCATGACTTTTGGCTGGCGCTTAGCCTATGGATAGAAGAACGGCATCGCTGCCGGGGTCTCGACCTCAGGCTGCGGCACCGGCTTCATCTGCTGCACGGCCAGGGCGATCACCTCGGCTGCCGTCTCCAGGTCCAGCAGCCCGGTGTTGACCAGCAGGTGGTAGTGGGTGGAATCGGTGGGATCCAGATCGTGGTAGCGCCTGACGTAGTCGCGCGCGGCGCGGTCGTGGTCTTCAATCTCTAGCTCGGCCTGGGTGGGGGTGTAGTCGCCCCGCTCCATCAGGCGCTGCACGCGATGCTCCAGGGGCGCCTCGATGCGTACGTGCAGCACGCCGGGCTGGCCGCGCAGGATCGCCTGTCCGCCGCGGCCAACAATCACCACCTTGTCCCGTTTGCAGGCGGCGTCGATGACGCCGCGCACCAGGGCGATGGCCTGGTCGTCGCTGATCTTGATGACGGTCGGCGTGCGCACGCCGCGCAGGTCCTCCTGCCAGGTGCGAACCTGGGCCACGGTCAGCTTGCGGCCCAGCAGCCGATCCACAAAGCCAAGAGATCGCTGGTCGGTTTCCTTGAAGTCGACGATCTCGTGCTCGGTCAGCCCTAGCTCAGTGGCCACCTCGGCCATCATGGTCTTGTCGAAAATGGTGTACCCCAGAAGCTGGGCTGCGCGGGCGGCAATCTCTTCGCCGCCGCTGGCGTATTGACGGGAAATAGTGATCGTAGACATGGGCTTCCTCCTTCAGGTGAACGCGAGCGATAAAGCTGATCTAACCTTATTGTAGCACTACCTATGCGTCTGTCAATAGGCTTGTGACAAAAAAAGACAGCAAGCCCACCCACCTGGGGGCTTGCTGTCTTGCGCAGCGCGGCAGCAAGTCAATGAGCTAGCTACGGCGCCCCAACAGGCGCAGAAGGGCCAGGAACAGATTGTAGAAGTCGAGGTAGAGGCTCAACGCCCCGCTGACCGGCGACATTTGGCCGGCATGGCGCAAAATGCGGCTGGTGTCATAAAGAATGAAGCCACTGAACACGATCGCGGCCAAGCTGG
>JBFYTD010000165.1:0-5656 GCA_041300885.1 Anaerolineae bacterium
GGACGCAGCGCGGACGCCTTTGAGCAGGCGTTTCGCGACAATCTCTACTACGCGCGCGGCACCACGCCGCAGTCGGCCAGTGCTCTGGACATCTACCAGACCCTGTCCTTGACCGTGCGCGACTACCTGATGGAGCGGCGGCGCAAGACCACCGAAGCGCACTTTGCGGCCAACCCCAAGTTCGTCTACTATCTGTCGGCCGAGTATCTGTTGGGCCGGCAGTTGACACAAAACATGCTCTACACCGGCACGTGGGATTTGGCCCAGCAGGCGGCCGAGCGCAACGGGCTGCGGCTGCGCGATTTCATCCACCTGGACCAGGAGCCTGGTCTGGGCAACGGCGGCCTGGGCCGGCTGGCGGCATGCTTTCTCGACTCGCTGGCTACGCTGGACATTCCGGCCGTGGGCTACGGCATTCGCTACGAGTACGGCATCTTCGAGCAGGCGTTCCAGGACGGCTGGCAGGTGGAAAGTCCCGACACCTGGCTGTACTACGGCAATCCCTGGGAATTTGCACAGCCTGACGACATGGTAGAGATCGGCTTCGGCGGGCGCACCGAGCGCTATGTAGACGAGCAGGGCCGGCAGCGTGTACGCTGGCTGCCAGGCGAGACCGTGATGGGCGAGCCCAACTTCATGTTAACGCCCGGCTACGAGACCGAGACGGTCAATATCCTGCGTCTGTGGCGGGCCAGGGCCACGAGGGAGTTCGACTTCCAGCTTTTCGACAAGGGCGACTACGAGCGGGCCGTGGAGCAGAAGGTCTTCTCCGAGAACATCACCAAGGTGCTCTACCCCAACGACACGACGCCCCAGGGCAAGGAGTTGCGCCTGCGCCAGCAGTACTTCTTCGTGGCCGCCTCGCTGCGCGACATCATCCGCCGCTTCCGCTTCCACAACAGCGATTGGGCCAGCTTCCCCGACAAGGTCGCCATCCAGCTCAACGACACCCACCCGGTGGTCGGCATCCCCGAGCTGATGCGCATCCTGGTGGACGAGGAAGGGCTGGAATGGGGCGCCGCCTGGGACATCACCCGACGTTGCTTTGCCTACACCTGCCACACCCTGATGCCCGAGGCGCTGGAGGAGTGGCCGGTCAGCCTGTTCGAGCGCCTGCTGCCGCGCCATTTGGAGATCATCTACGACATCAACGCCGTCTTTCTCAAGCAAGTGGCCGCAGCCTTCCCCGGCGAGCCTGGCCGCATCGGAGCCATGTCCATCATCCGGGAAGGGTCGGAGCGGCGGGTGCGCATGGCGCATCTGGCTACCGTCGGCAGCTTCTCGGTCAACGGCGTCGCGGCGCTGCAATCGCGCCTGCTGGCCGAGCTTACCCTGCGCGACTTTGCCGAGATGTGGCCGGAGAAGTTCAACAACAAGACCAACGGCGTGACCCCGCGGCGCTTCATGCGTCTGGGCAACCCGCGGCTGTGCGCGCTGATCGACAGCAAGCTGGGGCCAGGCTGGTTGAACGACCTGGAGCGGCTGCGCGGCCTGGAAGCCTTCGCGGACGACCCCACCTTCCGCGCGGCCTGGCACGAAATCAAGCAGCAGAACAAGGTCGAGCTGGCAGCATTGATCAAGCGCTATACGGGCATCGACGTGGACACCAACTCGATCTTTGACGTGATGGTCAAGCGTCTGCACGAGTACAAACGCCAACTGCTGATGGCGCTGCGCATCATCACCCTCTACCAGCGCATCAAGGCCGACCCGACCATTGACATGCCGGCGCGTACCTTTATCTTCGGCGCCAAAGCCGCGCCCGGCTATAAGATGGCCAAGTTGATCATCAAGCTGATCAACAACATCGCCCAGGTAGTCAACGACGACCCCGATGTGGCCGGCCGGCTCAAGGTAGTCTTCATCCCCAACTTCAACGTCTCCAAGGGCGAGCGCATCTATCCCGGCGCCGACATCTCCGAGCAGATCAGCATGGCCGGCAAAGAGGCCTCGGGCACGGGTAACATGAAGTTCGCGCTCAACGGCGCCTTGACCGTAGGCACGCTGGACGGCGCCAACGTCGAGATTCGTGATCTGGTGGGCGCGCAGAACTTCTATCTGTTCGGCTTGACCACCGAGGAGGTGATGGCGCTCAAGGCCAGCGGCTACAACCCGCTGGAGTACTACAGCGCCAACGCCGAGTTGAAGCGCGCCATTGACGCCATCGCTGCCGGCGCCTTTTCCAACGGCAACCGCGAGCTGTTCCAACCCATCGTGGCCTCGCTGTTGACGCGCGACGACTTCCTGCTGCTGGCCGACTACACGGACTACGTGCGAGCTTCTGAGCAAGCAGCGCACGACTACTATGCCGATCCCGAAGGCTGGACGCGCATGTCGATCCTCAACAGCGCCCGCTGCGGCTTCTTCTCTTCCGATCGGTCCATGCGCCAATACTGCGAGGAGATCTGGCAGGTGGAGCCGGTGCGGGTGTGAGGCGTAACCCGTAACACGTAACTCGTAACCCGGAATTTCGCACACGCTTCGCCTATTTCCGGGTTACGTGTTACGCATTACGCATTACCGATGTCTCATGGCAGGTCTACTGATGAACACAGTGACGCAACTCTACCCCCTCCCGCCGCAGGAACTACCTTTGCACGGCCTCTACCTGGGCCATGACGTGCAGGGGCTGGCGGCTGAGAGGGAACGGCCGCTGGTCTACGCCAACTTCGTCGCTAGCCTGGACGGCCGCATCGCCGTGCCTGGGCCAACCGGCTCCGGGCTGGTGGTGCCCAAGCAGGTGGCTAACAGTCGCGACTGGCGGCTGTTCCAGGAGCTGGCTGTCCAGGCCGACGTGGTCCTCAGCAGCGGCCGCTACCTGCGCGACTACGCCAGCGGCCACGCGCAGGAGATTCTGCGCGTCTACGACGATCCGCAGTTCGCCGACCTGGCCCAGTGGCGCGTGCAGCATGGCCTCTCCCCCCAACCCGACATCGCCGTGATCAGCGCCAGCCTGGACTTCCCCGTCCCTGAGGCGCTGCTGGCCGGCGGCCGGCGGGTGGTAATCTGCACTACTGAGCAGGCCGACCCGCGACGAGTGCGCGAACTGGAGGCCCAGGCTGGCCAGGTGGTGACAGCAGGCGAGACGAGCGTCACGGGCGACCGGCTGGTGCAGGCCCTGGCTGGGTTAGGCTATGGGGCGGTGTACTCGGCCAGCGGCCCCAAGGTGCTGCACCTGCTGCTGGCGGCCGGCGTGCTGGACCGGCTCTACCTGACCCTGGCCAACCGCCTGCTGGGCGGCGATCCTTTCTCCAGCATCGTCGAGGGACCGCTGCTGGCGCCGGCCGTGGGCATGCGCCTGCACACTGCCTACCACGATGACGCCGGCCTGGATGGGCTGGGCCAACTCTTCCTGTGCTACAATCAGCCTGGTTAGTGTTCTGTCAGCGCGCAGTTGAGGAGTAGGCATCCCCACATGCGAACTCCTCAAATCATGCCGGACGGTTGTGCCATGTTGGACGCGTGTGTGGTATAATTCGGGCAGTCGTAGTGGAAATCGGTGGCAGGTTACCAGCGAGGTAAGCTATGAAACGTTTGTTGTTCATCATGCTGATCGTTGCCGTGCTGGCAAGCGCCCTGGCTGCTCCGGTGGCAGCCTCTGGCAGCGCCCAGACTGTGGCCTATGTGGTCAAGCCCAACGACACGCTGTCAAGCATTGCGCGCCAGTTTTGCACCACCTGGCAGCAAATCTACCACATCAACCGGGCCGTGATCGGGCCGAACCCCAATGTGCTGCGTTCGGGGACGGTCCTGCAGGTGCCCAACCAATGTGGAGGACAGCCGCAGCAGCCGGCGCCGTGCAACCTGGGTCCGATCCCGCACGCCATGGGGCCGCTCAACGGCAACGTTTACACCGTGGTTCTGGGCGATACGCTCTTCTCCATCGCGCGTCGCTTCTGCACCAGCGTGGAGCAACTGGCTGCCAGCAACGGCATCCGCCACCCCTGGCGCATCTACGCCGGTCAGCGGCTGGTGGTGCCGGTGGGATCGACTACGCCCACACCGCCCACGCCTACACCCACCCCGCCGGCGCAACGCTATCTCACCATCAGCGTCCCTCAGCCCAACGCGGTTCTCCCCCCGACCTTCACGGCTTCGGGCACGGGCGCAGGCTTGTTCGAGGGCAACGTGGTAGTCACGGCCTTCACCAGCGCCGGTGTGCAACTCGCTCAAACGGCAACGACTCTGCAAGGGGCCAACGTGGGCGCCGGCGGCGCGGGCACGTGGACGGCGACCCTGACGGTCAACGTGGCGCCAGGCACGCCCGGTTTTGTCGAGGCGTCGTCGCCGCAGTCCAACGTGCCAGCGACGCGGGTCAACGTGGTCTACGGCCAGCAGCCGGCCGGCGCGACCATCTTCATCACCAGCCCGCCGCCGAACATCACCCTACCGCGCACCTTCAGCGTGATCGGAACCGCCAGCGGAGTCCAGCAGGGCGCCATCGTGGTGCAAGCCCTCAGTCGCGACGGCACCGTGCTCTTCAGTGAGACGTCTGTCGCCGTGCCCGGCGGCAGCGGCACGTGGATCGTGACGCTGACGGTCGCCGTTTCAGCGGCCACCGACGGCCAGATTGTGGCCTTTTGGTCGCAAAACACCAGCACCCGCGCCACCGTTCTTGTGCGCTTCAGTGGACTATGACCATGAGCCTATCCAACGCACCCACTTCTGAGCCATTGGCCCAGCGGCCGGCCATGCAAGACTACGGCATCAGCGACGAGCCGGACGGGCTGCTGCCCTGGAGTTATGCCAGCCAGCAGTTGACCGCGGCGCGTAACTACTGGATCGGCAGCACCCGGCCCGACGGGCGTCCCCACGCCGCGCCGGTCTGGGGTGTGTGGCTGGACGGGGTGCTCTACTTCGGCACCGGGCCAGGCTCCGTCAAGGCCCGCAACCTGGCCGCCAATCCCGCCCTGGTCGTACATTTAGAGAGCGGCGACGAGGTGGTGATCCTGGAAGGCGAGGCCCAGTGGCTGACGGACGTGGATCCCGCCCTGTGGCAGCGCATCGCCGACCACTACGCCGCGAAATATCCTGGCTTTCGCCCCGACCCGCCCTCGCCGCAGGGGCCGTTCATCGCTCTGCGTCCCAAGATTGCTTTCGGTTGGCTGGAGCAGGACTTCGTGCGCAGCGCCACGCGCTGGAGCCTTGGCGGCTGACTCGTGAAACGTGGTGCGTGATGCGTGATGTCAGAATCTCATCACGTTTCACGTTTCACGTGCCATCGAATGAAGTAGCGAACCATGACACAACCCGCCCCCGTGGTTGCTCGTATGAACTTGCTGGTTCAGCAGTGGGAGCAGCGAGCCGACCAGCGCAGCGCATTCTTGCGCTGCTACGCCTTGATGACCGGCAACACGTTGCAGGCTATCGACCAGGATCAGTTCCACGACCCACAGTGGGTGACACAGTTGTTGCACCTCTTTGCCGACTACTACTTCCTGGCGTTGGAGGCCTACGAGCAGAACGACGCCCGGACCCCCGTGGTCTGGCGGCTGGCCTTTGATGCCGCAGGCGAACAGCAAACCCAGATTCTACAGAACCTGCTGCTGGGCATCAACGCCCACATCAACTACGACCTAGTGCTAACCCTGGTGGACATGCTGGAGCCGGAGTGGGCGACGCTCGCCCCCGAACAGCGCCGCCAACGCTACGAAGA
>JBFYTD010000166.1:0-5651 GCA_041300885.1 Anaerolineae bacterium
GCCGGATGATTCGACCGTCGCTGAAAGTGATTTGAGCGCGGACTCGAATTTCTGGGCATCAGCAACGGCCTGGGCAATCTCGAGCTTGACGCGCGACTCGATGAGTTTGATACGCTCGTTGGAGGCAATGCTCTGGAGCTTGGCGGCGTAATCTTGGGCCGCCTTGGTTGTCTCGAGATACAGCTTCTGTTCTGCCAGCTGCTGCTTTGCCAGTTCTGCGCTCTTGTCTTTGACCTTGCCCTTTGCATCGGTCAATTCTTTGGCTGACGCCACCTGCGCGATCATCGCCTTTTCTTCGTCCCCGAGCGCTACGGCCAGGCCGGCGCTTGACGACGCCGTTTTCTTTGTGGCGTCGTCAAGGCCAAGGAATTTGGGCACAAGGCCATCGACAGAAGCGGCGGCCTTGTCAAAAGATTGGCCAATGGCCGTCTTAAATCTTTCCGCCTCTTGACTGTTTCGCTCTATGGCCTGGGCAAGGGTAATGTTGCCCTTCGTGAAATCGCTTAACGTGCCAGAAGTTGAAACGATAGCGGCAACAGAGGTGCCCAACGCTTCCGCAAATAGAACGATGGCGGCAGTTGATCCGGCCACAATGACGGTAGTGCCTTCGATTACTTTTACAAGCAATTGAAATGCCCCGGCGTCTCCAATCGTCACCTGCGCTTCCGTGATTGAATTCTTGAGCCTGGACAGCTCATTATTGAAACTGCTAAAATCCGCCGAGCCGAACTGCGTCTTTAGCTGTTCTGCGACTTTGATCAGCTCAGGGATTCCGATCTTGCCCTTGGAAATCAGGTCGAAAAACTCTTCGTTGGTGACGTTGAGCGACTGGGCAAAGGTGTTGAAGAACCCCGGCAGGCGCTCCGCAACAGACTTCAAGTCATCCAGCTCAAACTTGCCTTTGCTGACGCCTTGCGCGAGCTGTGTGAAAGCGCCAGAGACATCCGCGCCACTGGTGCCAAGCGCAGCAAAGGCGGTCGCAAAGCCTTCAAACACCAAGCGCGAGCCTTCGCCCTCAGCCGCCGTGCCCTTGGCCGCCGCCGCAAACGAGGCATAGGCACCGGCTGCGCCGCGAACTTCAACACCAAGCCGGTTGGCGGTGCTGGTGATGAAGTCAAGCTCTCTATTTGCCCCCTCAGTGGACCCCGTGACCAGCTTCAGCGTATTGCGAAACTGCTCAATCGCAACGTTGGCGTCGATAAAGTCCTTGATGACCAGCGAGCCCGCCAGGGCCTGCAGCGCTACCGTTGCAGACGCAATGCCGGCCCTGTTGCCGCCGATTCGATCTAGCTGTTCGTTGGTGCCGCTCAGCGCCCTGGTTGAGGTATCAGCATTGCCAGACAGCGCTGCAAGGTCTCGCTGAATCCCAGCAATAGCCGCATTGGTCTGGTTCTGACCCCTGAAAATCAGCTCAACGGTTTGTTGAATGTCGGCCATCTTGCTGCTTCTTCTCGTAGTACGCCGCCCAGATTGTCAGTTCTTCGTCAGTCAGAAAACCCTGCGGGATGATGTCGGGGCGGTGCTGGTAGAGGTAGCCGCCGCGCAGTTCCAGGAATGCGAGCGCTGCGCTCAGTCCTGGGTCTTCTGCGAGGCGGCGCTTGGCTTTACAAGATCGGCGCCCTGGCCTGTGAGCTCGCTGATCTTGTTGGTCAGCATCAGGAACTCGATCGGGAAAGCCTCGGCCAACTTCACCGCCGCGGCCAGGTCAATCCTTGGGGAAACCGAGCCGGACACCAGGATTTCCAAGCGCTTGGCAATCTCGCCAGGCGTGTCGCCACTGATGCCCAGGGCCTGCCGGATGGCGTTGGCCTGGTCTGCCTTGGTGGCTATCGCCTTGACGATGCTGTCAATGCTGGATTGCCGTTTTTCGGCCTCCAGTGCGGTGTGCAGCTCGCTGGCGGTCAGCCCGCGGACCTCCCACTCCGGTGCTTCGCCTTCGTCGAAAAAAAACGCGAGCGCCTCAACAGCCACTCGCGCCTTCTTCGACTCGAACCTTGCCTGCTCGAATCGATTCAGATCAAACATCAGCCCACCTCAGTTGCGCGCTCCGTGGCGGAAATGGTGCAGGCGGCCTGGATGCTGTCGCCGGCCGGGAAGGTGCGCGACACACCCAGCTTGCCCTGCGTCAACAGATACGGCGCCTTGTAGCGGTCAGGGAAGAACTTGAACCAAAGGTCCTGGTTCTTCAGCTGCACCAGGCCATCAGCCACGCCGTCCTGCAGGTAGGCCGTGAAGCTGCCCTGGTTGAGCGTGGACGCGGTGGACCCCAGCGTGCTGCCGTAGACCTGCACGGAGGTCAAGGAGTGCGTCGTCTCGGGCGGCACGAAGTCCGATGCCAGCTGCACATCGGAGAAGATCGGCGCAGCAAACGAGGCGTAGACACGTTTCGGCACTGGCCCGGTGTGGATCTCCGGCAGCGCGGCCAGGAAGGTCACAGACCCTGCGCTGTAGTTGATGTCGAACAGCGGGTAATCTGCGCGCTCCGTGTGCGTGCCAACCACCGTAAAAATCTCAGCGGCGGTCACCAGCGCAGCGCTCACAGAACTAGTGCGAACCTGGCCAATTTCCACCGAGTCCACCGCAATCAGCGGAGGCCCACCGTTGGCCCCGCGCGTTTCGGAGAACGCCGTGCTGTCAACGCCAGAGACTGCCGCAATGGCCCCGCTGGAGTTGATGGTAATGCTGGTGATGTTGTGCGTGTCGGTCGAGACGCCGCGCGTGATCGTCGCGGTGCCGGCGCTGACGCTGGTCACGACGCCGTTGAGGTTCAGCGTCAGGGCGGCGACGTTAACCTTGTTGTTGTCGGATGCGTGAGGCGTGATTGCCCCGCCAGTCAGCAGCCCATTGGGCAGCACGACAGGAGCATAGCCCGCGCGCTTGGACCACAGCGAGGCCGAGCTGGTAAAGGTGGTTTCGTCTCCTGAGTTCGTCAGGGTCGTCATCGAGGTGGAGGTCTGCCCCGCCTCGTACTGGAGTTTCGCGTTTTCAGCGGTTGCCATCGTTGGGCTCCTGGTTCAGGTATTTTGGCGGTCGTCCGCGCCGCCTGGGCATTTCTGCTGGTTGCGGTGAAGCATCAGGAAGTGGCGCTGCCCCGTACAGTCGATGCACGGCAGGGTCAAAATCTGATGCGTTCATGATGACCCACTCACCTTGAGACGGGTGAGTGGGCATCACGCGGACGGTTTCGATGATTTGAGGCATCAGCCCAGCAGGATGGCGACGTGCTCGGGCTTGATGACCTTCACGCCCCAGGCGCAGCTGATTTCCCACTGCATCTGCCTGTACTGCGGGTACAGCGCTACCTCAAACGACAGGCCCGAGCGCGGGTCCACGATGGAAGTGCGGTCCGAGGCCAGGTCGCCGTTAGCGGGCAGGGCCGGCAGGCGCTGCGCCAGCACGATGGCCGAGCGGCTGAAGCCCATATTGCGAACCGAAGTGCCCACGACAGTGATGTTAGTCGCCGATGCTGGGATAGCCTGGCGTAGGCCTGGAGCGGCCAGAACCACAGTACCGCCGCCTGAAACGTCAGCGTCGCCAGTGACCACGACGTACTGGTTGCTGTCACCCGCAAACGTGATCACATCGCCGGCCAGGATCGTACCCGTGCCAGCAGAGGCCAGGGTGATCGTGAGAGCTCCGACCGCGTAACCGGCCGAGTTCGTGGTCGCCGATGCGCCCGTGCCCTTGGTGTGGGTCTTGATCTGCGCCGACTCCCGCACCATCATGCCGTTAATGTCCAGCAGCACGCCCTGGCGCAGCATGGCGTCGCCGAACTCTTGGGAGCTCGAGGCCTGCTTGCCGCGCAAATTCGCGCCGGCGGCAGTGTCAACCACCAAGTGCATGTCGGTCAGCGGTGCGCCGTTGTCGGCCAGGATCTTGCGAGTCAGCGAGGCTGCGGTGTAGTCGGCAGCCGTGCCAAAAGGCGTCGTGGTCGCCGCACCGGCAGCGCGGGATGCGCTGATGTAGGTGGCAGCCAGATCGGCCTCGATCTCGTTGCAAAGCGTGCGGATCGCCTGCTGGATCTGCGCGCCTTGAATGGCAGCAGCAGCAGGGCCGGAACCACGCTCCTCCTCGCCCGTCCAGCGGATTGGCACCCGGCGCGCCTTGGTGATCTTGATCTCCATGTCGCCAATGGTCTGGTCACCATCGTTGGGCGGCGTAACGCCTGCGGTGATGTCGCCAGCCGAGGAAGCAGGCGCGACGAACGAGCGCACGGACTGGTTGACCGCGGCGCGCGAGGATTGCGCGTCCAGCGTCACGGCCGGAATGAAACCAACCAGCTCACGGGACACAACGTCCAGATTGCTGTACAGGGTCGGGATGAGATTGGTAAGGGTGGCACCCATGGTAAGAACTCCAGAAAGTTAGACGAGTTGGACGCCTGACTTTGCAGCCTCTACCCGTTGAGCGGGTGCGAGTGCTTCAAATTCGGCGCGGGTCATGGTCTTGGGTCCACCGCCTCCAGCGTTGGACGCACGGACTCCAGCACCTCCCGTGCCGGTCGATTTAAGCAGCTCGGGACGGGCCTTCGCAATCCCTGCGATCCCGTCCTTGACCGGAATCATACGCCCATCTTCAGACTTGAACAATAGGTCATCTCCTTCCCAGGTCAGGCGCTGTGAAACGAAGGTTTCGACGAGATCGCGCGCGACAAACTCGTGGCCCGATAAAGCCTCGGCGATTGCGGCCTTTTGCAAGCTGCCGCGAAACTTGCCGCTGATCTCGTCGCGCTGAGTTGTCGCCTCCTGCAATTGGCGCTCCATGCGCTTGAGCTTGGCGTCGTATTGCTTCGCGGCCTCTGCTGCGCCCTTCGCGTCGGGCAAGAGATCCAGATCCTCTAGGCTATCAATACCCAAGCGCTCCATCAGCGCGTTCTGGTCCGCTTCGAGCTTGGCCAGCTTGTCCTTCATGCCGCGACGGCCATTGATCGACTCCTGGCGCGCCGTGTCGCGTTGCCCTTGCAGATCATCGACGTAGCTTTTCAGCGCGGTAAATTTCTCGTCTCCGAGGGCTTCCTTGAGGTTTTCGATGTCCATCGTCTTCTCCGTCAGATTGCAAACTGCTCAAGCGTTGCGCCGGCAGCCAGTGCCGTGGTCAGCCACCGGGGTTTCAGGCCGCGACCGGTCCAAGTGTTGCCAGCGTCGTCGCGGTACTTAGGCGCGACGGTGGCGCGAGGCGTAGACTTCTCTTTGATCGGACTCTTTGCAACTTTCGCGGAGTCGGTCACAATGTCGCCAGGCGTGAGGCCATAGGTAGACATCAGGGTCTTGATCTGCGAGACCGCAGACGCCCGCTCCGCGCGGGTTTGTTCGGCGATCTGGCGCTCGAGTTCTGCTTTCTGTGCGAGTAGTTCATTAATGCTCATTGGTAAATCCGGTGAGTTAAAGTGAAACGAACCTGCAATATACCAGTGATATGGCCAATCAAGATATAACGCGCTTCAAATTCATAGGCTTCGCGCTAAATGGCGACGGCCCATTTCGCCCTCTTATCAGCTTCGACAGCAAGGCACGCCCCATCGCGGTGGCGTCGTCGTACCTGATCCAGTACCCGCGCGAGAGTGAAACCAAGTACGCGCGCCGCAATGAGATCGCTTGGTACGCCTCGCCGCTGGCCCAGGTCGTTTCTCGATTCGCTGGATACCTTGCCAG
>JBFYTD010000007.1:0-14384 GCA_041300885.1 Anaerolineae bacterium
CAACCTGTCCGGAGCCAAGGTGACCGGCGAACAACTCGCTCAAGCCAGGTCCCTACAAGGCGCAACCATGCCCGATGGCACGAAGCACGAATGAGCAGGGCGGGCTCCCACAGAATAGGGCTCCTGTCCACCAGGCCAAGGGCGATGGCTAGCAGCTGGGAGAGGAGAGGAACGCAAGTGACAAGCGAGATCAGAGCCGTTCTCATTGGAGCAGGGATAGCTCTGGCCGGTGGCACCCTCGGCGCGTTCTTGCAGCACTTCCTGTCACTCAGGACGGATAGGATCAAGAGGGAGCGGGACAGGCAAGAACAGAAGTCCAGCCGGGAATTGGATCGGCGGGAAGAAAAGGTCAGATGGGCCAGGGACAAGCAAAATGAGCTCGATAAAGTAGAGGCAAACAGAAAGGCGCGAGAACTGGAGAGGCTCAGGGAAGTGCTGTTGGAGAGTGTCTCCACCAGGCTCGCACCTCAAGATCTTGAGAGATTCTTGCAAGAAGTGGAAAGGAAGCACGATGAAGATGGGTTGAGATGGGCTGAGAGGTCACGGGCGGCCCTGGAGAGCTGGCTGACAGAACGGCTACAGGTGGCTATGGAGGAACCGGATAGCCAGGAAGTGACCCTCGAACTCGACGGTGCACCCGTGCCCGACGCTCCAAGTGGCGTATAGGCCCGCGGGGACCGGCTGCTGTTTTCCAGACACGCGAGGGCGGCCACGCCCCGGGCCGTGACGTGGCCGCCGTTTCGCCTCGTTGCCGCTTAGTATTCGGGCATCTGCGGCGTCTGTGCTTTTTCCTTTTCCGGGATGTCGGTGATGAGCGCCTCGGTGGTCAGGATCATGGCCGCGATACTGGCCGCATTCTCCACCGCACTCCTCGTCACCTTCACCGGGTCGATGATGCCGGCCTTGACCATGTCCACGTACGCTTCTCGCAGCACATCGTAGCCGACCTTCACGTCATCTTGCGCCTTCTGCTGCCGGCGCACGTTGTCGACAATGACCGCCCCGTCCTTGCCGGCGTTGATGGCCAACTGGCGCATCGGCTCCTCCAACGCCCGCCGCACGATGGCCACCCCCGTCTGCTCGTCGGCGAATTCCATCTTGATGTCGGCCAACGCCGGCACGGCGTTGATCAACGCCACACCGCCGCCGGGCACGATGCCTTCCTCCACCGCCGCACGCGTCGCGCTTAGGGCGTCTTCCACGCGGTGCTTCTTTTCCTTCAGCTCCACCTCGGTGCCGGCGCCCACGCGGATGATGGCCACCCCGCCTGACAACTTGGCCAGGCGCTCTTGCAGCTTCTCCTTGTCATAATCCGACGTGCTGGCCTCGATCTCGGCCTTGATCTGGTTGATGCGACCCAGGATCTCCTTGCTGATGGCCTCGTCGTCGACGCCGACGAGGGTTGTCTCTTCCTTGGTCGAGATGACCTTTACTGCCCGGCCGAGGTCGCTGATCTGCGCCGTTTCCAGCTTGCGACCCATCTCTTCGGTGATGACCTGCCCGCCGGTAAGCGCGGCGATATCCTGCAGCATGGCTTTGCGCCGGTCGCCAAAGCCGGGCGCCTTGACCGCGAGGGCGTTGAACACCCCCCGCAGTCTGTTCAGCACCAGCGTCGCCAGCGCCTCGCCGTCCACATCCTCGGAGATGACGACCAGGTTCTTGCGCCCGCTCTGAACCAGCTTTTCCAGGAGGGGGAGGATGTCCTGGGCTGACGATATCTTTTTGTCATAGATCAGGATCAGCGGATCGTCCAGCACGGCCTCCATTCGCTCCGGGTCCGTCACAAAGTAGGGCGAGATGTAGCCCCGGTCGAACTGCATGCCTTCCACAAACTCGGTCTCGAACGCCAGGCCCTTGCTCTCCTCGACGGTGATGACGCCGTCCTTGCCGACCTTCTCCATCACCTCGGCGATCAGCTCGCCGATCTCCTTGTCGTTGGCCGAGATGGCGGCGACGTTGGCGATCTCTTCCTTGGTGTCGATGTCCTGTGCCATGTCGCGCAGGGCCTGCACCACGGCCTCGGCCGCCTTGGCGATGCCGTTCTTGATGAGCATCGGGTTGGCGCCGGCGGCCACGTTCTTCAAGCCTTCGGTGACCATCATCTGTGCCAGCACGGTGGCCGTGGTGGTGCCGTCACCGGCTACGTCGTTGGTCTTGGTGGCCGCTTCCTTCAGCAACTGGGCACCCATGTTCTCCAGCGGCTCCTCCAGCTCGATCTCCTTGGCGACCGTCACACCGTCGTGGGTGATAGTCGGCGCTCCCCACTTCTTATCCAGCGCCACGTTGCGGCCCTTGGGCCCCAGCGTGACCTTGACCGCGTCGGCCAGCGCATCCACCCCGGCCTTGAGCGCCCGTCGCGCATTCTCGGAAAACACCAGTTGTTTCGCCATTTATGTTACTCCTTTTGGTCGTTCGTTCATGCTCGTTTGTCGTTGGCCCCTGCTTATTCCAGGATGGCCAGGACGTCGCTTTCCTTGAGGATCAGGTATTTCTTGTCCTCCAGCTTGACCTCGGTGCCGCCGTACCTGGCGTAGAGCACCCGGTCACCCACGGCGACATCCATGGGGATGCGCTTTCCGTCTTCGTCCCGTCGGCCCGGACCCGCGGCGATCACCTTGCCCTCCTGGGGCTTTTCTTTGGCCGTTTCCGGCACGTAGATGCCGCTGGCGGTCACGTCTTCGCGCTCGATGGGTTCCACCAGCAATCGGTCTGCTAAAGGTTTGAGATTCATTTAACTTTCCTCCGTCGCAAAATGAGATTTCGAGTCCTTGCTTGTTTTCATTGCCCAATAGGTGTCGGCTTCTGCCTCCATCTCTGCCAGTCGAGTGTAATAGTCCGGGAACTCTCTCAGGTGAGCCAGTGCGATCTTGCCCGTCAGGCTCAGGTCATCGCCGGTCACGTTGGTTTCAGGATCTCTGGTTCCGTGCTCAAGCTCCACTTGCAGGCCCATGCGGAATTGCTCCAGATCGACCTGGCCCCAATCCAGGCCGAGGGAATCTCCGATGCGCTTGGCTTCCTCTGAACTAAACTTTCTTGGTGTGTTCATTATCCCCTCCTGATGATCCCCGAGGTCAATTTGGCGAGCAGCGAACGATGAGGCCACCCACCCCAGGGACAGATCTTCCGCGTCGCCCTACCGGCTCACGAGCTCACGATAAGCTACATACAGATCAGATAGCAGATCTGCAGAAGTAGCTTCCCCGCGAGCAAGCAGGGTGATAATCTCATCACGCCGGGTCAACAGCGGCTGTAGACTCGTAATTTCCGCCTCGGAGAGGGCCGAATCAACGCCACTCGTGGTTTCTCTCCGTAAGGCAGTAAAGAAGTCACTGGCAGCTTGACGGGCCGTCTCATAATCACCGCGCCCCGCGAGGATGGTTGCGGCGGCAAGGGTGCTCTCCATCCTGACCAGGCTTGATTGGCGCTCCGCATCAGCGAGACGGCTGGAGCAGTCACGAGACGTGAGCCACATGGGGACAAGGCCGACCAGGAAAGCGAGGACCAGCAGGGCAACATAGATGATAAAGCCCCGCACCCGGTGAGTGGTCTTGACCGATTCGGATTCCCAGTTTTCGCTCATGGTAACTCCTTAACGATGGTTGCCGCAAGCAGGCCTATGCCGACGCGTAGCGAGTGCGTCCAGAAACTCCGGGTGACACGCACCCCCACGCGAGGCTGCTTGTCACCCGGACTGCTTCCCGCTGTTCAGTTGGGCCGTCCGGACCACGGCGTCTGCCGTCCAAGGTGCCAGAGGGAAAGGCCGTCAGCGCCCCCGGAAGATGAGCTTGGCGATCGCCAGCAAGATGATCGCGCCCAGCAACGACCACAGCAGAGCCGTGATGTCAAAGCTGCCCGAGGTGAGCGTGGCGCGACCAAACAGAAAGCTTGCCAACAAAGCGCCCACGATACCCACGACGATGTCGACCAACAGGCCCCCTCGCGTCTTCATGATCATGCCGGCCACCCAGCCGATGATCGCTCCCACGATAATCACGAGAATCAGGTTAATCATTTTGTCCTCTCTCTTCTTGCATGTGAGAACCACGGGTCCTCTGTTTTCTTCCGACTTTCAATGTTCGGCGCCAGACATTCGGTCTACCACAGCACGAATTCGTGCTCCGATTCTAGCCGGCCTTGGCCTCTTTCAGCCGGCGGTCGAATTCCTGTTCGGCTTGCTCGTGGGTGTGGCCAACCGTCTGCTGAAGCAGGGCGATGAGCTGATCGGCTTTGCCGCCCGCCTTGTCCAGGTCTTCGTCGGTGAGTCTGCCCTACCACTCTCTCACCTGGCCACGCATTTCCTTGAATGTGCCTTCGAGTGTGTCCTTGTTCAGCCGGTAGCCCTCCTGTTTCGTTCGAATAGGCTGCCCTTAGCTTGCTTGGGGGTTCCGGGCAGCGTCGTGAGCAGGCGTTCTGTCCACTTGCCGAGGTGAGGCCACCCTCGGCCGGGATTGGCGTGTCAGACGCCTGTGCCGGTGAGTCCGGCGTCTGGTCCGGATCAGACCACAACCCCTGGCGTACTTGCTCCAGAGCTTGCGGCAGCTTCTCAAATTCGGTGGACTTGTCGAAGAAAAAGTCTGCTCCTGCCTCTTTGCACTTCTTTCGGTACTGAGCGTAGGCAAAGTTGGTCAGCATGATGACTTGCGGCGCGGGCGCCATCTTTTTCACCTCGCGCAAGACCTCGATGCCATTGCCCCCCGGCATGCGAATGTCGAGGATGACGACATCGGGCCGTACCTGGCGAAGGGCGTCCAGGGTCCCAGGCGCATCTTCGGCCTGCCCCACCACATCCACCTCTGGCAAGTCCAACGCCATGGTGACCAGGCGCTCCCGTACAGTGGCCGAATCGTCGCTAATGAAAACCTTAAGCTTGCGCATCATACGGTAATTGTACTCGCTTGGCTCGCTCAAGTCTATCGGTGGAGGTCTGATTCCGTGGTAGGCCAAAGGCCCGCCGGCGTGTCGGTGTTTGTCCTACATTCCTTCTGAACGAATGAGGCACTGCTGTTGTCACGTGTCTATCGTCTAGATCTGCGGATGCGGTCGCGGTTGCGATAGCTGCCGCCAACGTGCGAGCCAAGGTCGATCATCAATCCGAGCCCTAGCCAAAGCCAGTCCAAGCCCACGACGCCCCCTGGAAAGACGGCAAGATACGCCAGGGTCGTCCACGGCACCAAAATGACGCCCAACACCGGCCAGATCCAGAAAGGCAAGGGGAGATGGAGCGGCCAGTTCTGCGTGTTGAAGGCGAGATTGAAGCGCGCCGAATCCATAAGCCACCAGATCAAAATAGCGACTCGAGGACCGAGTAGAAGCAAGGTGGTGACAAGACAGCACATGGTTTCCTCCTATGCAGTGGTATTGCCTCAATGCTAGCGCGGAATGACCCGGCGGTCAATCCGCACAATCCCTCCGGAGGCAATATGCTCTACCCAGACGGGTTGGGTCCCTCAATTGTACAGATGATGGGCGCAGGGGACAACCGCTGTAGGGCCTTGGTTCGACCGCCGCCTGCGCCCGGTCCATCTGCACATGACCGCGCTTGCCGAACTACAATCCGTGTGTGATGGTCGCGATCAGCAGCAGCGCCCACCCCGCGACCACCAGCCAGAAGCCGAGCTCGGGGGTGATGACCGGAAGGGCTACCACAGTTGCCAGGATCCCCACGACCCCGAGGAGCAAGGCAATGAGCCAGGTGATCTGTTTTGGAGAACTGAGTTTCATCTGTTCCCTCCTGAGCGGTATGTGTACAGAGGTTTTTCAGCTGGCAGGTCTAATGGGTGCCTCGCATCACTGCTGGGCCGGCGCGAAGGACCGTTGCCACCATTTTTGGATTTTCTTGCCCAGTTTCTTCTGGTCCCTTAGCTGGGAGGTAATGGCCCAATAGGTGATCCTTTCGCCACACTCGCAGTTGATGGAGCGCTCTGCGCTGCCTGCTCCTGTGGCTGCCTCATCAATGATCAGCTCATTTGATATCGTTTTGTTGCAGTGAGGGCACGTGACATAATTCCCCATTCTTTCATCCTTTCCCGATGATCAGAAGAAACCTGTTTTGAAGCGCTGCGATGGCCGATTCCCGGCACTTCGCCTAGCCTACGCTTGGATCCGCGACCAGCGCAATTTGGCGCTAGTCTTCTCGCTCCGGTTCTCGGGCTGGCCGCGATGTAGTGGTCGGCAAGACGGGAGCCGTGCCCGTCTTGCGCGCCGCTTGCTTCAACCGCCGCACGTGCTTCCGCTGGCCTTTGGACAATCGTTTACGTTTGGTCTGGCTGGTCTTGTCTGCCATCTTGTCGACTCCTGTCTTTAAGCTGGCTAGTGAGACAAACGCGCTCGACCGCACAGCCGGCCGATCCCGCGCTCTTGTCTGTCACTCATTGTACACGCTTGGCACGCTCAGGCCTATCGGTTCAGGTCTGATTCCCTTGTAGGCGCCAGGCTTGCTTGCCTGTCAGTGTTTGTCCTACACCACCCCCGCGGGAGGAGCAGAGGGATGAAGGTATCTGCCACCCGCCAATCGCCCGGGTGGCAGATGCCATCAGCTCAGAGTTGTGTTCCAGCTTCACTCCTCAGGTAGCTCCACATCACTCGTGGAAGGATCGGCAATCTGTTGCATCAATGTGCCACTTGTATTTGGGCCTGCCGTCTCTCGCTGCTGCTGTTTGAGCCGGTAGTAAGAGACGCTCAAGTAAGCGCCAAAGAGAAGGATGATGGCGCTCAGATAGGCCCAGGCCAGGAAGGCGATAATAGCTGCTACGGAACCATAGACCAGGTTCGAGATCGAGATGTAGGTGGAGACAAAGAACAGGAAGGTTTTCTTGGCTAGCTCCCAGAGGAAGCCGGCCCCGATCGCGCCGGGCAAGATCTCGCGCCAGGTAGCGGCTCCATGCGGGAGCAACATGTAGAGCAACATGAATGCGGCAACATCGAGCAAGATCGCCAGTGCCAAACTGATACCACCGCCGATCGGGATGGGTTGGTCAGGCAACCAGGCGGGGAGGTTGGAAACCACGCTTCCGGCAAACGACGCCAGGAAGAGAGTCGAGCCAACGAAGGCCAAGACAAACAGCATTGCCAGGCCGCGTCTCTTCCAGACAGGGCGAAGTCTTTTGATACCCCAGATTTCGTTCAAGCTGAGGGTCAGCGTGTAGAAAACGGCAGAGGCAGACCAGATCAGACCGACTAGGGCGACAGTGCTGACTGTTCCACGCGCCCGGATGATTTCGTCAATGTTTGGACCAAACAACTGGCCCAGGGCCGGCGCGATAAACTCTAGCTTTTGTAGAACAAGTTGCTGCTCTATCGCCGGGCCAAGGCTGAAGCTGGCAATAGCAATGCTCAAGAGAGTGATTGGAAAGATGGAGAAGAGGGCATAGTAGGCAATCGCCGCGGCCGTAACCCCCGAGTCAGGCCTCAGGGCTTCTTTGGCCGCGCCCGCCACTAACCCTGGCCAGCCGTGCGCTTGCTCGTCAAGCCTGTGCGCGCTGCGCGAACCTTGCTGCCAGAGCTGTGCCACCTGTCTTACCATTCTGGGTGCGGTCATGGTCTGTTTCTTCCGGGATCTGTGGGCACGGGTGGCCCACCTTCAACGCTGACAGGCTGGGGCGAGTGAAGTGGCTCGGAACGTTCAGCGGGCAGATCTGGCTGCAGAATGGGTTCAGCTTCCGTGATCAGATGGCCGAGCCGCTCCATGCTGCTGGTTACCAAGGGCAGAGGCGGTCCATCTATTACTCTTATGGTGTCCCAAAGCCGTGCTTGCCGCTCTTTAAGGTCTGAAATCTGGGCTGCATTCCCTGATACAGCGCGGTGGCTGACCAGGCGGCTCCACAGGATCTGGCAGACAACTGACAAAGGTGGCGCCACGATGATGCCGACAAGACCGAAAGCGTCTGCCAGGGCGATGAGCAGAACTATGGTCAGAATGGGGTTATCCCATCTGCGGCTGAAAAGGCGTGGCTTGACCCAGACCGCCAGGGCAATCAGGACGACGAGCGCGTAGAGAGCCGTAGCCAGGCCAAGCTGCACACTGGTCAGCAGCCCCACCAGAAGCACTGGAATGACAGCCAAGGCTACCCCAACGACGGGTATCAGGCAGGCCAGAGCGCCAGCCAGCGCCAAGAGCGCTGGGCATGGGGACCCGAGCAGCCAGTAACCAAGGCCCAATAGCAGCCCGGCGAGGAGACTGTGGATACCCTCGCCGCGTATGTAAGCGCCGATGTCAGGCTCGATTGTCCGCCACACACCACGCGCCTGCTTCCGTTGGTCAGATGGAAGCAACGAGAGCCAGAGCCGTTCAAAGGAAATCTGATTGATGCTCCAATAGATGCTCAAGATCAAGATCACGAGTGCGCCGCTCACGATGCTGCCAATGCCCTGCGTGAAACCGAGTATGGCCGGCAGCACGAGTTGCCCTTGGTCGCCGGTAACTGCTTCGAAGAGCTGACTCGGCAGTGGCAACCGCGCCACCAGCTCCTGGTGGAACGATCCGCCCTCCAACCATATCGGCATCGTCCACTCATCCTGCACCGACACAGCACGGGCCATTCGTTGAATCTCATTGATCGCAGTGTCAATGGTAAGGAAGAGTAAGAAGCCAAGACCGCTCAGGGCCACCAGGTACAGCAGAATCCAGGCCACGCGCGCCACGAAGCCTTGCCCGACTAGGCGGTTAACCAATGGGCGCAGGACTGCTGCAAGCGCTAGCGAGATCAACACGTAAACGACGACAGTCCGGAATTGCCACAGCACCACCAGCGCCAACAGTGTGGTCATGATCGCTGCAGCGAACCGTGCTATTTGCTTCGTCATGGTGCACCTGGAGTACGAATCTGCGCCAGCAGACCATCAAGGTCGGTTGTAATGGCCTCAATCTCATCCATCACGTGATCTATCTGCTGGACCCTTAGGTCCGAGCCCCCTTTCTTGAGCCGCGCCTGCTTGCGCAGGTCTTGAGCCAGGTCTTGCACCTCATAGCGCAGCCGGCTGGCATAATCGCGGCCGGCCGGGACCTCCGGCTCCATCACCTGTGGATGAAAGACAAAGTGATCGAGCAAGAGCTGAATGATGGCTGCCATGGGAATCGCCACAAGCGCGCCGGCAATGCCGAACATGGAGCCAAAAGCGAAAAGGGATAGCATGGAGACGAACGGATTGACCCCCACAGCCTTACGCATAATGCGCGGCACCAACAGGCTGTTTTCCACCTGCTGGATAACAACTGTGGCGACGATGACCCACACCAGCTTGGCAGGCGCGATGGACAGGGCAACCAGCACCGCAGGAATGGCACCAAGCAGCGGCCCAACCATCGGTACGGCCTCCAGCACGCCCGCTATGAGCGCCAGGACCAGGGCGTTGGGCAGGCCAATGAGCGTATAGGCTGCCAGCGCCATGATGCCGATGACCAGGCAAAGGACGCCTTGTCCGGCAATGTATGAACCAACTTTGGTTTCCATGGCCGAAACAAGTTCGCGGATGGTTGCCTGCTGGCCCTTTGGGATCAACAGCAACAATGAGCGGATGGTTTGCGGCCCATCAAGTGTCCAGTGAAAGGCCAGTACGAGAATGACTGTGGCAATAAAGATGGCCTCAGCCATCAGGGTCACGAAGCCAAGCACCTGCCCTGCTGAAGCTATCATCTCCGGCCCCGTTTGCTGAACCGGCCCCAGGTTTGGTAGTGTCTCTGGGAGGAACTCACTCAGGCGCACAATCAATTGATTGGGATAGTTCATCATCCACTCGCGCAGGCTTTGGTAGTAGCCCGGCACTGCGGCAGCAATCGTTGTACCCTGCTCGACAATCAACGGAAACAATAACAGCACGAAGCCGATAAGCAGGGCAAGCAGCAGGAAGTAGACAAGAATGACCCCCACTATCCGGGGGAGTCCTCGCCGGTGTAACCAGGCTACAGCCGGCCTGATCACCGTGCCCATCAGAATGGCGATCAACAATATGAAAACGACTTGGTTAAAGCGATAAAGAAGCCAAAAGCTCAGGGCGACAGAAAACAGGACGAGCGTCGCCCATACTACGCGCCGGAATGTCCAATCATACGGTGGTGTTATCATGAGCGTAGGCTCCCTACCGCAGCGCGCAGGCGTTCAACTTGCCAAGAAGTGTGCCGTCAAGGACTGCCTGGCTGGCACCGCGCCAACGCTGATTCGAGAATTGGATCTAGCGGAACCAAACACGTTTGCGTTTTGGCGGTTTATACTCAAGGGTTGGCAGCTGTGCCGAAAGGTTCTTGAGATTTGAACGCATTTGATGCCGCAGGTCGCGCACCAACTTGCTGGACGCGGCCTCATCCACTTTGTCACGCGCGGTGCCTACCGCGTGCTGAGCTCCGTGATAGAGTTTGCTCTTTGCCAATTGCTTGCGCAGCGCCTGGCCATTATGATTCCAGGTGAGCCAGGTGATCATCGTGGTCGCCAAGGCGGCCAGCGCAAACCCGATCAAGGCTCTGCCGCGCCCCGATCGCCCTGAGGCAGAGATACCGGCCGGAGTCGAGATGGCTTGTAGCGATTTTGCTGCAACGTCTTTTCGATCTTCATGCAAGGCTACATCGCCGAGCGAGATAATGCCAACCAATTGTCCGTCCTGAACGATCGGTAAGCGGCGAACCTGATGCTTGGCCATGATCTTGGCCACCTGCTCGAGACTCCACGCAGCCTCGCCCGTGACAACTTGAGTACTCATGAACTTGCTAATAGGAGTCTGAAGGGGGTCATACTCGCCGGTCAGGGCCTGCAGAGCGAGGTCACGGTCGGTCACAATCCCGCGCAACTTGCCATTTTCCACGACGAGCACATTGCCAATGTCGCGATCCCGCATGATTGCGGTCGCGTGAGCGACACTTGCATCTGGCGCACATGTGGCTAATGCGCGCGTCATCACTTCATAGGCTTTTGACATGGTTTCCTCCAGTAAGGTGTAACTGACTTGGCCAATCGGGCAGAGATTGCTGTTCGCAACCGCGCCATCAGGCTGTGGCGCGGCGGCCGCTCAACAAGTTGACCGCCGGGTCCATCGGATTGTCAACGAAATCGGGATCATTGCTTCAGCCCCTCCGGCACGCCGTTCGGAAACTCGGCGTCGATAGCTGCCTGGATCTGGGTGATGCGGTTTTCGGGGTTGGGATGTGTGCTAAAGAACTCGGGCGGCTGTTGGCCCTGGCTGGATGCTTCCAGAATTTCCATGACCCGCAACATGGCCCGCGGGTCATAGCCCGCCTCAGACAGGAACCGCACACCCAGCTGGTCCGCTTCCAGCTCGTCGTTGCGCCCGAACTTCAGGTTTACAAGCTGGCCGACTAGCATCGCCACCTGGGCGGTGCCCTGCGTTTGCGGGTCGTTGGGATCGTACGTGGCCATCACCGCCGCACCGGTCAGGCTTTCCGTCAGTTGGGCCTTGGCGATCTGCTCGGCCGAATGGCGGGCGACGACGTGGGTCACCTCGTGCGCCAGCACGGCCGCGAGCTGCCCCTCCGTCTCCATCTGGTTCAGTAATCCGGTAGTGATAAACAGCTGGCCGCCGGGCAGCGCGAAGGCGTTGATCGTCTGGTCGTCGGCCAGCAAGTGAAACTCGAACTGGTAGGGCGTGTCCTTGGTTGCCGAGCCGGAGATGATCCCCTGGCCCACCTGGCTTACCATGGCCTGAGCTTGGGCGTCGGATGACAAGCCCCCATAATCGGCCGCCATTTCGGGCGCAGCCTGCAGCCCGAGAGCGATCTCCTGGTCTACAGTAATGTTAATGTGCTGAGTCTCGCCGGTCACCGAGTTATAGGACCGCAGGCCAAAGTACGAGACCAGTGAGATACCGGCAAGGATAAAGGCGATCAGAATGCGGCCCCAACGTGAGCCGCCTACGGAGGACGCGCTTCTAGTCACGTAATTGGCCTTTCAAGTCAAAAAAAGCTGAAACCGAACCGCTTATCGAATCAGCAGGCTCAAGACACCGACTTCTCTATGCGCCGCTCCACGGGTTCATGAGCGTGCGATATGACACATACAGATCAGATAGCAGATCCGCAGAAGCAGCATCCCCACGAGCAAGCAGAGTGATGATCTCATCACGCTGGGCAAACAGGGGCTCTAGATCTGCTATTTGCTCCTGCGAGAGGGCCGAATCAACGCCTTTGCCCGTTTCTGCGCGTAGGAAAGTGAAAAAGCCGCTGGCAGCCAGACGGGCTGTTTCATAATCCCCCCGCCGCGCATCCATGGCTGCGGTGGTAAGGCTATTCTCCATCCTGACCAGTCTTAGTTGGCGCTCTGCCTTGGAAAGACTGCTGGAGCGTTGACGAGACTTGAGCCACATGGGGACGAAGCCGAGTAGGAAGGCGACGACCAGGCGGGCCACATAGAGGAGGAAACCCCGTATCTGGCAACTGTTCTTGGCCGGTTTGGACTGCATGCTTTCGCTCATAGTAACTCCTTTACAGACTGGGCCCCGCGCAGACCCACCGTGGTCAGGCTTCGACTGCCTTGCCCGCGTCTTTGAGGGTTTTGGACAAATGGTCTCTTTGCTCGTCGAGCATATCCTGCCCGCGTTGCCATAGTTCTCCAGCCTGCTCGTGTACGTCGTCCGTGATCTGGCGGGCTTTGCCGCTGGCCTGCGCCACCGCGCCTTCCACGGATTTGACCGCCTGATCGCGCAGTTCGGCACTTTTCTGCCGGATTTGGGCGCGTGTCTCCTTCCCCGACTGCGGCGACAGCAACAGCATCGCCCCCGCGCCGGCAAGGCCGCCCACCAGCAGTCCGGCCAAAAGGCCCCATCCACGATTAACGATGTTCCCGGTTTTGTGGTGATGATTGTCCATTCTATCCTCTCCTTCTTCGCTCAATCAGTCGCTGTTAGCCGCAACTCCGGGTGACAAGCTTCTCCACGCGCAAGGGTCGCTTGTCACCCGGCCTGCTTCCTGCCGTTCAGTGTAGCCGCCCGGACCTTGGGGCCTGCCGCCCAGGGTGTCAGAGGGAAAGGCCGTCAGCGCCCCGTCGCCCCGAAGATGAGCGTGAAAATCGCCAGCAGTAGGTCATTGTTTGGCACTTCTGCTTTCAAACCACCAGGCGATTAAAGAAGGAGCGGTAGCGCTGCAAGGCCTGGCGTAGATCTTCGGTAGAGACATCAGCGCTCTGATTCCACTGGCTCTCCAGCGAGCTATGCTCGTGGGCAAACATCTGGGTGATTTGCTCAACAACCTCAGATACTAGCGCATCCGCCTGCTGGACAGCAGAGCGCGGTTCATCCACAAACTTGCCCTGGATCTCGTTCCAGCGCGTGCGAAAGTGCTCTGACTCCTCGCGGCCAAGTAGGGCCGCCGATGATCCGGCATTCGTGGCGATAGTAGGGGCTTCGTGGGTAATTGCCTCGGCCATTGGGGCCATGGTGGGGCGCGGCCTGCTCATCCAGGACTCGTCAGCAATCGGTTCGCGCACCGGGTCCCAGGTTGGCAGCGCCTCGGCCATTGGAGCCTCGTGGACAATCGTTTCGTCCATGGGGCCAACGGCAGCAGCGGTCCCGCCCATCGGCGTCTCGTGGATAAGAGCCGCGTCCACCGGGACCCTATCGGCAAGAGGATCCGAGCCTTCTACCGGGGCGTTCGGGTCGTTTTCGGTTCTCTCAACAATATCCCAGGTGTTGAAACGTTCTCTATCATTCTGTTCATTCATATCTATTTCTCCTTTACACCGACTGGCTCGGTTCCGAGGAGGTCCTCGAACAGAGACCGGTAATGAATCATTGCCTGCCTTAATTCTTCAGTATCTGCCTGATGCTGCTCGTTTTTGACCGCGATCTCCCGCGCAGCGCGGTAGTTGGTCACTAGAACAGGATAATTGACCGATATATCGGCCGCCCGCTGCTCAAAATCAGATACTGGATAGTTGCGCATCTGCATGACTTGAGTGATCAGCCGGTCGGCATCTCCGATCGCCTGTCCCGGTTCGTCGACAAACCTGGACTGGGCAGCAGTCCAATCAGCCAGACAACGCTCGCGCTCGCTTGCAGAAAGTGGACGAATATCCAAAGCCTCAATATGCTTCCGCCGTTCTTCCAGCTCTGTTTGTGCTTTTTTCTCGCCACCCATGGCCTGCACAGTGCGATCATACTCAGGTCCCAACTGATCATGGAACCGCTCCGAACGTCTACGTCGAGCAAAAACCAGACCTAATATGCCGCCTACTATCACCAATACCAGAACAACGGTGATAATCATAGTTGTGTTAGTCACAAGACACCTCCTTTTTTCAGTATTTGGGAATCACAGGTTCTCCGGGCTTGACCGAATTGCTGCACTCCCGGATGCTTGGCGCGTGGCATTCGGCCCGCAAAAAAGCGAATCCGTGATCCGATTCTGGCGGGCCTTGGCCTCTTTCACTTGGCCTCTTTGAGCCGAC
>JBFYTD010000167.1:0-5640 GCA_041300885.1 Anaerolineae bacterium
CGCCACGCTGCGCCAGTTGAGGCTGTCGAAGCCAAGGCTGTAGGCAGTGGCCGGATGGCGGCCGCCGCCGCGCAGGGCTTGCAGGAAATCGTTGGGTGGCAGCCAGCCGGTGCTGACCGGCGCGCCGATCAACTCGCGACGCAGCCGGGGCAGGCGCTGGCGCTCCACTCGTTCTTGCAGCCACAGGTTGCCCTCCCGGTTGGCGCAGTCCTCGGGCGGGCAGCCAACGAACTGCACGGCGGCCGCGCCGGCGCGCAGGGCCGCGCGCGCCAAGTCGGGGTGGGCCATGCCGATGCAGGGCAGCGGGATCACCTCGACGTGAGCGCCGCCGACTGAGAGGGGCGGGATCTCACCACTGCCGCCGAAATAGTGCGCCTCGGCCGGGTCCAGGTAGGGGCGTGCGGCCTGCTGGGCGTGACGCTCGCAGGTGAATACCACCCGCACCGGCAGCGCCGCATCCTGGGCCGCCCGGGCCACGGCCTGGTGCCAAAGCGGCTCGGCCGGCCGGTCGCCCAGAGTGATGGCCAGCGGTGGGCAACTGCCGATGCAGATGCCGCAGGTCACGCACAGCTTCGGGTCGATGACGGCCAGGAATTTGTGGGCCGCGCCAGGCTCTCGGTCGACCATGGCGATGGCGCGGTAGGGGCAGTCGGCTTCACATAATCTGCAACCGGTGCAGCGTTCGCTGTCGACCAGGGCTGGCTCCAGGCGTTTGCGCACCAACAGCCAGGGGATGAGCGTCACAAGCGCGAGCGCCGCCGCCACGCCGCCCCAGAACAGGGCGGGCGGCAGACGCAGCGCGGCTGGCACGTACCAGAGCAAGAAGATATCCAGCGGCACTTGGGCCGGCAGTTGGCCAGGATCGGCCGGAGCCAGCATGCCCACGGGGATGAAGATCGCAGCCAGCAGCAGGGGCGCGCCCAGCAGCGCCATCCAATAGCGCGGCGGCAGGATCTTGGCCCGCCGCAGCCGCTTGATATGGACGTAGAAGAACAGGCCGATGAGCGCCGACAGCAGCAGGTGGACGGTCAACACGCCCAGGGCGAACAGCCAGCCGCCGGCCGCGCCCTCGGTCAGCAGGAAGCGGTTGAGGAAGGCCACGCCGCCGGCCGAGCCGGCCAGCAGGTCGATCAACGCCTGGTTGAAGAGCTGGGCGCGCTGGTCGAAGATCAACCAGTAGCCGGTCAGGCCGGCGCCCCACAGGAAGACCACCAGCACCACACCGCTAGTCCAGGCCAGCCAGCGCGGGCCGCGAAAGCGATCCATGAAGAAGGTGCGCCAGCCGTGCAGCAGGGCCGCAATGACAGCCAGCACCGAGGCATAGCGGTGCAGGGCGCGCATGAAGCGTCCCAGCAGGTTGGCCTCCATTTTGGCCACAGCCTGGTAGGACTCGTCGAAGCCGAATTGGTAGAAGAGGGTCAGGTAGACGCCCGTGACCAGGATGATCAGCAGGGCGAAGAGGGTGATGGTGCCGGTGTGGTAGAGGGGGTTCCACTGGGGAGAGCGGACCCAGCGCACGATGGGCCGCTCCACGGCCAGGCTGAACCGCTCCAGCCAGTTGAGCGTGCGGCGCACCGGGTTGCGCTGGCGTAACGGCCAGTCGATGGTGGCGGTGGCGGTGGGCTGATTGTCACCAGGATGTTTGGGCAGCTCGTCGACGTGTTCGGCCGGCAAGCGATCAGGCTGATCGGTGACTGCGGGGTCTGGCATGGCGCACAGGCGGGCTATGGCGAGGTCTTGCCACGAATTACGCAATCAGGCGACGGGGAAATGTTTCGTCCAATTCGCGCAATTCGTGGCAAGGGGGTGATGTCTCAGCTACCAGAGCTTGAAGCCTGGCGACGTATTCTGCATGTTGGTGATCTGGTAGAACAGGTTGGGGCCATACATCAGGATGATCAGCAAGATGGCGATGGTCAGCCAGGGCGCCCAGCGGTCCAGCCAGGCAGGCGTGAGCTGCGGATCCTGGATCGACTGCGCCTCAGGCACTTCCGGCACCTCGGCGGCCGGCGCCGGCTTGCGCAGCACCGTCACCACCATAATTGCCACGAAGAGATAGGCGCCGATGAACAGGATGGCGCCGCCGATGGCCGTCTGCAGGAGCCGCGGTTCCCAGTTGGCCGGCACGTAGGGGGCGACGCCCAGCGGGGTGCGACGCGGCGCGCCCAACAGGCCCAGCGTGTGCATGGCGTTGGAGAAGATCATCATGCCGATGAACCAGATCCAGCCCTGGGCCAGGGCCAGCTTGGGCGCCCACAGCTTGCGGCCGGTCAGGTGCGGCACCAGCCAGTAGGCGATGCCCATGAAGGTCATGGTGACGGCCGAGGCCACGGTCAGGTGGAAGTGGCCGGGCACCCAGGCGGTGTTGTGGATCACCAGGTTGATGTTGTAGGAGGCGTTGGTGATGCCGCCGATGCCGCCGAAGACGAAGAGCACGCCGGACAGGATCTGAATCGAGACTGACGGATTGCTCCAGGGCAGCTTGGGGATCCAACCCAGCAGGCCCTTGCCGCCCCGCTGCCGCCCGGCGTATTCCAACGAAGCCACGACCGTGAAAGCCGTCAACAGGGAGGGAAAGGCCACGGCGTAGGTCAGGATGGCGTGGATGGTCTTCCAGATGGTGGGCACGCCGGGGTCGGTGAACTGGTGGTGTAAGCCCAGCGGCGTCGACAGCACCAGGAACATCCAGAAGGAGAAGCGGGCCAGCGAGTCGCTGAACAGCTTGCCGCCGGCCTGCTTGGGCAGCATGGCATACCACGAGACGTAGGCCGGCAGCAGCCAGAAGTAGACCAGCGGGTGGCCGGTGAACCAGAAATAGGTGCGGTTGAGTTGCGGATCGACGCCGGGCAACAAGCCCAACGACCAGGGCAGGAGCTGGGTCAGGATCTCGACCGCGATGCCCAGGGTGGCGATCTGCCACATGACCATGGTGATCAGGCTGCCGAAGGTCATCAACGGCGTGCGCACGCCGGGATTCTGCTTACGCCAGCGGTAGTAGGTGATGTAAAAGCCGTAGCCCTGCACCCAACTGCCCACCACCACCAAGACCAGGCCGACGTAGAAGGCCCAGTTGGCCTGCAAGGGCGGATAGAAGGTGTAGAGTACCGATGCCTCGTTGAGCAGGATCGGCACAGCCGCAGTCAGCAGGCCCAGCGTCATCATGATGAATCCCAGCCAGCCCAGCTTGGGGTAGGCCAGCGGCCGGCGCAGGCCATAGGTGACGGTCAGGGTGAAGAAACCGGTGATGAAGAAGGTCGTCCAGATCAGGGCATTGAGCACGCCGTGCAGGGTCAGGCCCTGGTAATAGGAAGCCAGTAGGGGCTGGAAGAGAGCGTAGAGGTCGCGGCCGCCGATGGTCAGGCCGGAGAACTCCAGAGCTTGCAGCGGTCCAAACAGCGAGCCGATGGAGAGAGCCAGCGTAGCAACCAGCAGTTGCAGACCGATGAAGCGTTTTTCGCCTTTGGAAAGCACATACTTCGCCGGCACGACCGAAGGCGTCACTGCGGCAACGGGAGTGGTGGTGGCAATTGCAGTCATAGTGCGTTACCTCGTCGGGGGCTTAGGGCGTCACAGTGATTGTGCCGTACATGGCTGCGTGGCCGGTGCCGCAGTACTCGTGGCAGACCCAGTTGTACTCGCCGGGTGTGTCGAAGCGGCGCGTCAAAGTCGACACCTGGCCGGGGATGACCATCATGTTGACGTTGGTGCCTTCCAGCTTGAAGCCGTGCTGCACGTCCGGGCTGGTGACGTAGAATGTCACCTCAGAGCCGGCTGGCACGCTGATCTGGCGCGGGTTGAAGTACCATCCCTGCCCGTGGGCCACGATGTAGGCCTCGTAGCGCCCAGGAGCCAGCTCGCGCAGGCCGGGGTTGGCGAAGGGGCCGGACGTGGTGATGGTGTTGGGATCGACGCGCGCTTCCGGCGCGGGGAGCTGGATGCCCAGCGAATAGCTGGCTACTGCCACCGCCAACGCAAAGACCACCAGCATGATGATGGCGGCGATCATCCATCCTCGTTCATAGGGATCGATATGCACCGAAGGTTCTGGGGACTGTGGTTGCGGTGTGGTCATGGCGTGTTGGCTCCTTGACTCACCATTATGAGGTAGACATAACCCCACAAGGCAACGATCGTGAAGAAGAACAGCACCATCATCAACACGGTGCCTCGCGGTTTGAAGTGTTCCTCTTCGTGTTCAGGCTTCTGTTCTGGCGTCATAGAATTACCTCCTTGCTCCTTGCGGACGAACGATTGTGAACGATGAGCACATCACTTTAGCAGTTGTTTCAAGTCGGCGGCCATGTCCTCCGCCGTCGTTTCAAAGGGGAAGACCAGTCGCAGGCGTCCTTCCCGATCCAATACCATCAGCGAGGCCGTGTGATCCACCAGATAGCCGGTTGCAGCCGATCCCTCGTGCTTTTCGTAGAACACGCCGAAGGGCGTGGCGGCCGAGGCAATCTGGTCAGGGGAGCCGGTCAGGCCAACGAAGTTGGGGTTGAAGTTGTTCAGGTAGTTTTTCAGTACTGCGGCCGTGTCGCGGTCAGGATCCACCGTTACCATCACCATCTGAACCTCGTCGGCCTTGTCCCCCAGCAGCTCCAGCGCCTTGTTGGCGGTGCCGAGGGTAGTCGGGCAGACGTCGGGGCAGAAGGTGTAGCCAAAATAGACCAGCGCCAGTTTGCCGCGAAAGTCCTCCAGGCTGGCCGGCTGGCCGTTCTGGTCGGTCAGAGTCACGGCCGGCGCCGCCATAGCCGAGTCCAGATACAGCCCATTATATTGGTAAGGCTGGCAGCCGGTCAATAGAGCCAGCAGCACAACGAGTAGAAGAGTCAACGATCGCATCGGGGTTTCCTTCAGGGCCTTTGCGGCTTCTCAAGGCGCGTAGCAGAGAAACAGGTGCGCTGCCTCGTAGATCAGCTTGTTGGGACCGGTGGCTTTCTGCACTTCGTCGGCCAACACGCCGATGTGGCGCAGGATGCGGTCGGCGTCGGACACGGCCACCTGATAGCGGTACTTGCCGCGAATGATGCCCCAGCCATCGACCAGGACGAAGGTCGGGTCGAACTGAAAGCCGCCCGCGTCGTCGGGCGCGTAATAGGCCTCGAAGCCGCCGCCGATCAACTGTTTGAGGCGCGCCGGGTCGCCGGTGGCGAAACGCCATTGGCTGGTGTCCGCGCCCAAGCTCTCGGCATAGCGCTGTAAGGTCTCAGGGGTATCGTTGGCGGGATCGAAGCTGATGGTCACGAACTGCACCGGCAGGCCGCCCAGGTCGGTGTCGTGCAAGCGCTGCTGCACCTCCTGCATGGTGGAGTTCATAGGCTCACACTCAGCGCCGCAGCCGGTGTAGAGGAAATTGTAGAGTACCACCGTGCCGCGCAGGTCTTCGCTGGTCAGCCGCTGGCCGCTCTGGTCGACCAGGGTGAAGCCAGGCGCCAGGCGCATGCGGGGCAGCACCTTGATCGGCTGCAAGATGGCAAAGGCAAAGACGCCCACCACCAAGAGCACGCCAATCACCAGCAGAATCCACCACCAGTGGAATCGCAGGCCCTTGTCCCTTCTCGGCGTGGCGGCTTGGACAGCCATAGCGAAGTCGCTCCTTCAGCCCACCGTTGGGCCTGTGTGCGCGTTGGCCGGATGATA
>JBFYTD010000168.1:0-5633 GCA_041300885.1 Anaerolineae bacterium
TGTTGCTGCCAGCCGGCCAGCACCGCGTTCAGTTCGACTATCGGCCGGCTGCGCTTAGCCGCGGCGCTGGCGTCAGCCTGGCGGCTGCGCTGCTGCTGGTGGTAGTGGCTGTTATGGGCGCGCGTAAGGACGGCTGACAGTCCTTTGCATTACCGAGGTGAAGCGTGAACGTGATCAATCGCATTGTCACCGTCTTGGTGGTGATCCTGCTGTGGGCGGCGCTGGTGCTGCTGGCGGCTGCGCCCGAGCAGTCGCTGGCCTGGGCGCGCCAGGGGATCGACTGGGTTGAGGTAAGTCTCTTTCAGTTGGCGGCCATGCGGCCGGGTTGGCTCTATCCGCTGCTGCGCGGGGCCACGATCATCGTGGCGACGCTGCTGGCCCTGGCCTGGCTGATGCAAGAGCTGCGCCGCAAGCGGACGCCGGTGGTCAAGATGCGCCTGGCGTCGGGCGGCGAGGCAGCCGTGACCGCCGACTCTATCAGCCGTCGCCTGGCCTGGCATATCGACCAACTGGCCGACGTTAACAGCGTGACGCCTGTGGTGCGCACGCGCGGCGCGTCTGTGGACGTCGATCTGAACCTGCAAACCGCGCCGGATGTGGACGTGGCTATGAAGACCGAGGAGGTGGTGGCAGTGGCGCGCGATGTGATCGAGACCCAGATGGGCCTGCAGCTCAACAAGGTCAAGGTCAATATCGACCACGCGCCCTTCAAGCCGGCGCTGTGACGCGTAAGGCCGGTGCGGCGCGAGTGTGTGTCATGTCACTGACAGGCGCGGCTAAGCAGCGCACACTCTGGGTAGTAACGCATCGACGAGCCCTTGCATCCTACCACAAAGTCCCATCCTACGGAGAGCAATCGCATGGCATTGTTTGCATCTGTCAAAAAAACCTTCAACAAACCGGCGCCTGTTCATCAGCCCTCGCCGACCGAAGCTACGCAGCCAGATGGCGGCCAGCCGTCCGCGCAGCCGCAGCCGGTGGTCGTGCCTGAAGTCCAGCCGGCCGATCTGATTCCCCTCTATCGCGATGGCGCTGCGCCGAAGCTGCTGGATTGCCGCGAGCCATTCGAGTGGTCGCAGGTGCGCATACCCGGCAGTCTGCACATCCCGATGAACGACATCCCTGCTCGCCTGGGCGAGCTGGACCCAACCGCGCAGTGGGTTGTAGTCTGCGCCCACGGCAATCGTTCCTATGCGGTGGCCGGCTATCTGCTGCACAATGGCCTGCAGGCCAGCAGCCTGGCGGGCGGCGTCACTGACTGGTGGATGCGCGGCGGTGAGACGGAAAGCGACTACCGGCGCTGAATCGAACTTGACAACGCTCTTGCAAAGCCCGTATAATGGCCTCACTGCGGTGGCCGGTCCGTTGTCGCCAAAACATTTCCCTGGAGGCACATAACATGTCGGAGAAACTTGTCAAACACATCATGCATAACGGCGTCATTAGCTGCAAGTCCGATACACCGGTGGCGGATGTGGTGCGTATTTTGAGTGACACCGATATCCACGCGCTGGTAGTGACGGGCGAAAATGGCGAGGTTGCCGGGATCATTTCCCATATGGATATCATCACGCATCACCAGGAAGACCTGACCAAGCTCAATGCGGACCAAATCATGACCGCCGGCGTGATCAGTGTCGCTCCCGACTCACCCGTGCGCGATGCGATCGACGTGATGGTCAAGAAACGCATCCATCGTCTGGTGGTGACCCAGCCTGAAGGCGACAAATTGATGCCGGTAGGCGTGCTCTCCACCACCGATATCGTCCGCGAGATGCGTGGTTCCAAGTGGACGTGGTACGTATAGACGATCGGCGCCTGAACAGTTGGCAAGTGACCGGGCCAGCGCGGCGATGAAGACCGGCGCCTCAGGCGCCCGGCGTTGTTGTGACGCTGCGTGACTCGTCTCGACGCTTTTTGCGGCCGTCCGATGGTTCCTCAAGAACAAGCTCCACTGCACAGTACTGTGCAGTGGAGCTTGTTCTTGGCCTATTGAATGACGGGTCGTATCAGTTGCGTGCTTGACCGTCTTGCCATTGCTGGAGCCAGCGCGTGACGTCGTCAGAGCGGGCTCGATGGGTCTGCCAGCTTACGCCCCCTTGCAACAGGATCTGGCGCAGGCTCTCGCGGCTAATCTCGGCGACAATCCCGTTGTCGATCAGATAATCCCTGAGCGAGTCCAAGGTCCATGCAGTGCGCAACAGGCCCAACTCACGCGGCGGCGTCTTGGCCGTGTCAACGATGTGGGCGCGCACCTTTGGGCTGAATTTGCCTCGCGGACCCGGTTTGCGCCGCGTTGGTTGCAAACCCGTTGTGCCATGATGATTGAAGCGGACAACCCATTTACGCACCTTGTCCACGTGCAGACCGACCAGAGGCGCGATTTCAGGGACGCGGTACTGCTCCTGGGAAGATAGCAAGACAATCAAGGCGCGTTGCTTGATCGCCTCATTCTCCCCTACCATGAGCCGTTCCAGAGTAGCGCGTTCCTCAAGGTTCAGGGATCTGGCGAACAGTAATTTGGGCATGGTTGAAAACTCCTGAAGAGTGGGATGGTACACGCATTTCGGCGCCGATATGCTGGTGACCATGACACAGGTGAATGGACGGTTGCGACAGAAGGACCGATCCGTTTGCTGCGACGCTGCTTATCAAGCTTTCTGCGGCGTTTGCCGGGGGCTTATCCAATTGGCCGGATAGCCTGCACCAATTCTTGAACCAATACCAGTATACATGGAACTGACAGGTATTTCAATAGTACTTTAGTACTATTCCTGGTGTCGAGTGCCGTGCGGCTTTGAACTGCGCACTCCCGGGAAGCTTTGGATGAATCGCTTGCGTTGAGTATAATTTACCTTCAGCCAACAAACTGCGGTATGCCGATCTAGGAAGGCCGGTGCTATGCCTATCTACGAATATGAGTGTGAGAGTTGCAGAATGCGTTTTGAAAAAATGCAGCGCTTTAGCGATGATCCCCTGCGAATCTGTCCTGACTGCGCAGGATCGATCCACCGCGTGATACAGCCGGTGGGCGTAATTTTCAAGGGATCAGGCTTCTACGTTACGGACAACAGGGGCAAATCCTCTACTATGCCGCCTAGCAAGCGCGAAGGCGACGGCAGAAGCGAAGGCGACGGCAAGAGCGATGGCGAGGGCAAGAGCGAGGCCAAGGGTGAGACCAAGACCGCGGAGCCGTCGGCTAAGCCTAAGGCCGTAGAGGGATCGTCCTCCGCTTGATGCCAGACAGGATCCGTCAATAACAAAAGCCTCACCGCTTGGGTGAGGCTTTTTGATTTCGTTGCCGAGGAACTTAGGCGGCAGCGAGCTCGTCCACCATGGTGTCCTATAGCTGGAAACTGCCGCTGGCGGGCACCACCTTTTGATTGAAATTGGTGACGAAGTTGAGCAGTTGGCCGCGCAGCGCTTTCCAGTCGTCGCTCTCCAGGATGCGTTCCATAGCAGCCGCGTCGCTAGTCACGCCCCCGGTGAGGATCTGCGGACCCTCGCCATACACCGTGTACCAGGCTTCGGTAGGTTGCAAACCCAAGCGCATCAGTTTCGGTGCAAATTCGCGGACGATGAACTCGAAATAAGGCTGTTCGCGCCCCGTCTTGATGTCCCAGCTCATCAATAGCTTCATCATCATGCCATCGACTCCTTGCCTCAGGCGGTCCGCCGGCCGAGGCGATTGGTACTTGGGCGATCCGGGCGGCTCCCTGGCAACAGCCGGCAGGTAGGCCAAAGATCAACAAACTACAAGCTGTGCATAGCATACCAGTAAGTAGCCATTTCCGCAAGTTGGCTAGGTTTCATTTGGGTGTGTTGGACCATTGCGCCGCCAAAGGTGGAACGCTTACTTGACAGTGCCCGGTTGAAATCTTACAATAGGTAAGGTTCAACGAGCAATTGCTTACAGGAGTAGACTTTGATGCAGGCCACAGCGCCAACTTCCTATTCACGGCTTTCCATTCCCGGCGCCATTACATCGGGGGCGCTCTTAGCGCTGATTCTGCTCGCGCTGGCAACTTCCTTGCGGTCGGCTGAATGGACAGATGGCATGGGATTGCTCGCCCCCATTGTGCTGGGCGGCTTTCTGCTGGGCGTGGCGCTCAGCTATTCCCGTTGGAGCGGTTTGTTTCCTGTTGTGCAAAGCCTGGTGGTGGGATCGGCTGTGGTGCTCTATTGGGTGAGCCGGGCGCCGGAGATTCCAGCCGACCTCATCGGCGCTGACCGCATCCTCTTCATCGGTGAGAGCCTGTGGTCATGGATACTGTTGCTGTTCTCTAACGAGCCGGCGCGCAGTAACCTGGTGTTTCTCTTGCAGTTGGGGTTCTTGCTGTGGTGGCTGGGCTACCTGTCGGCCTGGGCAGTGTTTCGTGAGGGCAGAGTCTGGCGCGCCATCATTCCCATCGGTCTGGTTTTGTTGGTCAATACTTATTTTGGTCCGCCTGGCCTGGGCCTCTATTTCGCCGTTTTCGTGGTGTGCGCTCTGTTGCTGGCCGTGCGGAGCTTCCTCTCCGAGAAAGAGATTGCCTGGCGCATCGAGCGGGTGCGCTACGCTAACGACATTCAGGTGGACTTCTTGCGCGATGGCCTGCTGTTGGCGCTGTTGGTGGTGGCGCTGGCCGTGTTCTTGCCCAGTGCGGGCAGCAATGGCGCCATGTCAGCGGCGCTGGAGCCGCTGCGCACGCCCTGGCGTGATGTGCAGCAGGAGTGGGGCCGCCTGTTCAGCACCCTCAACTACCAGGGCACCGCGGTGGGGGAGCCGGTTTTCGGCGACACGCTGACCATGGGCGGTGCGCGCAACCTGGGCGACCAATTGATCATGGATGTCACCAGCAGCAGCGGCCGCTACTGGCGCGCCGTGGCCTACGACACATTCACCGGCCAGCGCTGGCTGAATACGACCACTGTCGCCCAGGCCATCGACGGCGGCAATCATGTGCGTACGCCGCAGTTTGAAGCCCGTCGGGAGATCACCCAGACGTTTACAATCCTGGCGCCTACCGGCAACGTCTTGTTTGCAGCCGGCCAGCCACTGCGCGTCAGCCTCAAGGCGACGGCGGACCTTCTGGTGGTCGAGCAGGAGCCGGACGTCAACTTGCCTATTGCCGAGATCACCTTGCTGCATCGCCGCGATGCAGCGCTCAGGCCGGGCGACAGGTATCTGGCTGTCTCATCGCTCTCCCGGGCGACGGTCGAAGACCTGCAAGAAGCAGGCGTGGACTATCCTGCCTGGGTAACTGACAAGTTCTTGGACCTGCCGTCTGACCTGGCGCCACAGGTGGGCGAACTGGCCAGACAAGTGACTGCCGGCGCCGCCACTCCCTACGATCAGGCGGTGGCCATCGAGCAATACCTGCGCGGCTTCACCTACAACGATCAAATCGCCGCGCCTCCGCCAGGGGTCAACGGCGTCAACTACTTCCTGTTCGATGTGCAAGAGGGTTACTGCGACTACTACGCCAGCAGCTTTGCCATGATGGCTCGCACGCTGGGCATTCCCGCACGCGTGTCGGCCGGTTACTCGCAAGGCGAATACCTGCCGGAGGCAGACGTCTACCGGGTGCGTGAGTACAACGGCCACTCCTGGCCAGAGCTGTTCTTCCCTGGCTATGGCTGGATTGAGTTCG
>JBFYTD010000169.1:0-5600 GCA_041300885.1 Anaerolineae bacterium
GAAGAAGTGCTCGTGGATGGCCTGGGCGTAGACCCGCACCTCGTACTGGGCGTCGGGGGCCATGCGCAGCTTGAGGAAGTGCATAAGATTATGAGCATCGGTCTTAACCACCCAGGTGTAATAGACGCCGAAGCCGGCCAGGAAGAGCCGCGCCTGCTCGCGGGCCACGCCGGCCGCCAGCGCCTGCTGATAGAGCCGGAAGCCCTCGTCGTAGTGCTTGATCAGCGCGTCGGTCAGCCATTGCCCGTCCGCCAGCAGGCCCTCGCTGGCCTGCTTGTTGTCACTGGCCTGGAGCCGCCACTCGTCAGGCAGGACAACATAGAAGTCGTTTTCCTCGAACGGAGTATAGCGCCCGGACTGGGCATTGAAAGAAAACGTTCTGTGTCTGACCCACTGCCACCACGTCACAACCGGCGCCCGCACGCGAAACTTGAACTCGACCATCTCAAACGGCGTGGTGTGGCGGTGGCGCAGCAGGTAAAAGAGCAGCTTCTTGTCCTTGTCAGGGCCTTTGCTGTCGCCCAGAAACGAGGTGCGCGCGGCAGCGACGATGGCATTGTCGTCGCCCATCACGTCCTGCAGCTCGATCCAGCCTTTGTCCAGCACTGCAACACGCTTGCCGATTAGATCACTACCTGCCATTCTGTCTCCTTCTTCGGAGGGCCAGCCCGGAAAATCGATAAGTCTCCTACAACCGTGAATCGTGAAACGTGAGGATTTGTGCGCACAGCCCACATTTCACGTCTCACGCTTCACAATCTCCGCTCGGGTCGGCCTATGCGCAGCCACTCTGCCCTCATATGGCCAGGATATGCACCTCATCCACCGGCAATTCTTCGACGATGGCCTCGATATCGCCGCGGTTGAGGTCGGCCACCTTGAGGGTGATCAACATGCCCTCGTCCAGCGACATGCTACCCAGGCTGACGATGTGACCACCGGCGCGCGACAGGGCGCTGGTGACGTCGGCCAGGATACCGGGGAAGGCCGGGGCACGCATGGTGACGCGCATGCCCGGATCCTTGCCGATCATCAGCAGCAGCGAAACGCGCGACATGTCGGTCTCGGTGATGATGCCAACCGCCTGACCATCCTGCACCACCACCAGCGAGCCAACGCGGTGGGCGGCCATCAGCCCACCGGCCGTCTCCATGGGCATGTCGGGCGGGACGGTGATCACCTTGCGGGTCATAATGTCGCGCACGACCAGCGACGGCGGAGCATCGCCATCTTTCGAACCTGCGCTGCGGCGCACCGGCACCGCCAACGCCTCCAGCAGGCGCCGGTCAGACACCAAGCCGACGACGGCGCCAGCGGCATCCAGCACCGGCGCCCGCCGCAGCCCCTGTTCGCGCAGCAGTTGCAGTGCCGGCCCGGCCTTGGCGTCCTCGGACACCGTCACCAGATCGCGGGTCATGAAATCTTTAACGAACATCTGTTTCCTCCGTGGGGGACCTTATGGAGCTTGGCCCGGCCAGCTCAACTGGCCGATGAGCGCCGGGTCCGCCATGATGACGCCGTCGACACCGGCATCGATCAGAGCTTGCGCGGCGGCAACGCTCGGCTGCTCCGCCAGTGCCAGCAAATGAATGCCGCGGCCGCGGGCTGCGTCCACCAGCCGCTTGCTGATCTCACTGCCCTCTAATAACATCGCCGGCGCGGCCGGCCGGTAGAACGGCGCAAGGCGAAAGCGCTGAGTGGTCAGGAAGGCGCTGGTCTCGGCGCCGGTGGCGGCAGTGGCCAAGTCAGGCGCCTGTTCACGTAGGGTGCCGGCCAACAGCGGATGATCGACCACAGCCAGCACGCGCGGCCGAGCGTTGTTGGCATCGATGGCCTGCAACAGGGCGGCCAGCGCCTGCAGGCTGGGCTGACCCACGACCACCACCGCGCGCATGTCAGGCTGCGCGGCTAACGCGGCTTGCAGGCTGACGACAGGCTGAGTGGCGCCGCGTCCTTCCAACTCGGCTAGTGTCAACTGGTCGACAGCAGCGCCCGTCACCACCAATACGCCATCGCGGGTCAGTTCTACTGGAAGGTACAGCGCGTTGGCCCCCGCTTGGCGGGCCGCTTCGAAGGCGGCAAGCGAGTAAGGCTGCGCGGCGTCAGGACTGACGCTGTCCACCGCCAGCAACAGCGGTTGGTCCTGGAAGAAGGCCACGTTGTCCAGCGGCCGGATGGTCAACAGGCGATAGACGCCGAAGATGACCAGGACAACCAGAAGCAGTAGTACCAGGCGAAGCAAGAATTGACGCACCAGAGGTCCATCCTTCCCAGCAAGGGTCAAGCTACGGCTGCTATTCTACCATAAAGCGCCCAAAGCGCATAGAAGACAGCGCGCACACTTGACGCGGCTGCGGCGCCAGACTCTTGTCTGGCGCCGCAGGAACATGCTAATCGTGATACCGGCGTCAACAAAGGGTTGCTACCCTTGAGTGATCATACCCGACCAAAAGCTGCCTTGATCTCTGGGCGGAACAGATACCACAGAATGACGCCAGGAATGATCAGGCCCAGCAGGGCAGCGAAGAGATTGGAGTTGCCCGTCACCAGGCTCAGCAGGTTGCTCGCAATCGAAACGCCAGCGCCGATGATGCCCAAGATCCAGGCCCAAGGCTTGAGCGTCCAGGCGCCAAAGCCGAAGATGAGATAGAGAAGTGCGGAGAGGAGGCCAAGGCCTCCAAAGAGGGCCGCCGAGGCGCCGGCCGAGATTTCGCCGGCCACCATGCCCAGTCCACCGACGCCGAATAGCGTCAAAGACCCGCACAGCCCAAGAAAACCACCGATGATTGCCAACACGGCCAGGATGGTTACACCCGTGGGACGTTGTTGCATGTCGTTGCCTCCTTAAAGAAACGATGAGAATTGGGTGGATCGACTTCGACAGGATAACACAAGTACGAAGTGTTGTCAATGACCTCCTGCCGATTCCGTCACAAGCTGCGAATCAATCCCAACGCCGTTGATCGACGAAGCGCGCGCCTTGACCACCTCGCCACTGCACCCAACCAGGATGATCGCACGGTCTTCCTGACAGCTCCGTCCCGGCGTCGGGTCAAGTTGGACGGCCAGATCGCCGGTGCCCAGCCGGATAAGGGGATAGGCCGGGTCAAGGTTGGTGATGACCACCTCGCCCACCTCGCCGGGGCCGACGCTCTGGCCGGTGTCGGGGGCGACCACTTGCACGATGGGCAGCGGCAAGAGCTGCATAGCCAGCCCACCGGCAGTGTTCAGGGCCAGGAAGCCCAGCTCGGCCGTGCCATAGGCGCTGCTCACGGCCAACCCGTAGCGCTCGACCAGCAGCTCACGCAGCGCGGCCGGCAACGTCTCGTCCGTAAGCAAGGCGACGCGCAGGTGGACGTTGGTTCGCCAGTTGAGCCCGCGCTCCTCTGCCCGCTGGATCAGGCTGAGCAAAAAACTGGGCGTGCCGACGTAGCCGGTGACGTGCAGGTCCTGCATCATCTGCAACTGTAAATCGCTGTTGCCGACGCCGCCAGGCACAGCGATGCAGCCCAGGGTCAGCAGAGCGCGGTCGATCAGCAAGCCAGCCGGCACCAGGTGGTAGGAGAGGCAGTTGAGCACCACGTCACCTGCTCGCAGGCCGCTGCGCTGCAAGGCGAGGGTGGCCATCTCCACCAGGGCCGAATCGTCGCCCGCATCCGGCCCGTACACCGGACCCGGTGTCATAAAGATGTGGCGCAACGCCCCGGCCGGCGCCGCCAACAGCCCACCAAAGGGTGGATTAGCCCGCTGCAGGGCCGCCACCTCCGCCTTGGGCATCACCGGCACCCGGTCCAGGTCGGCCACGCTCTGCACGTCGTGGGGGCCAAGGCCGGCCGCGTTGAAGCGCGAGTGCACCGCCGGCGCGTGGTCATAGGCATGGTGGATTACTGCCTGCAATCGTTGGTCGATCGTCTTCATGTTGCGTACCTCTTTGTACGGTGAGCAGCCATTGCCCAGGTTCCTGCAAGTTTCCCGCTGCGGACGGCGGCGTCCTGTTTGAACGCGTGCGTATTCGAGACAAGTAAAAACTAATGTCAAGACAATCAAGGATCAATTGTCAGACAGTGTATGGATTTCCCCCAAATTGTCAAACTGGCAGCGAAAAGTATTGCGGCTTGTACTGCCGACAACGTGACCTACAGTGTCGAAGCAACGCCCGACTGCTCCAACTGATCGAACAAGGTAATCAAAATGCGAAAGATGTCGGACTCGGTGATGATGCCCTGCAACTGACCATCGCTGTCGACGACCGGCAGGCCGCCGATCTTGTGGCTGTACATCAGCCTGGCGGCGTCCTTGATCGTGGCCGTGGGCAGGATCACTACCGGCTTCGCCGTCATGATCTCGCCCATGGTCAGCTTGCTGAGCAGGTAGTGCAGCTCCCAGACGCTGAGCGAGGTGGCGTCGGAGGGGGACGCCTCGCGGATGTCGCTGCGGGTAACGATGCCCACCACAGTGTCGCCGTCCAGCACGGGCAGGCGGCGGATCTTGTGGCTGCGCATCAGCTTGTGCGCATCGGGCAGCGCGGTGTGGATATCGACGGTGATCACCTTGCTGGTCATCCAGTCCTTGACGAGTAGGTCTTTCATGGTGCTTCTCCTTCGAGGCGCCTGTCAGGCAGCGTCGCCTGGTTGCTCACCTCTGGCTTGGCCCGCTCTCGCCGAGCTTTGACGCCCTGAGCATACCATAGCGTCCCGCCTGTGTCAACCGCCAGCCCTTCAGCATCCACGCGCTGGTTGAAGCGGAAGACACGGGCGACTTTGAGGCGATTGGCCTTGGTGAGTTGGAGTTTGTAGTCCATGACTCTAGAGTTGCTTCGTAAAGAAAAAGCGCCGGTAGCCCGGAGGGAAGTCCGCCAGCTCGCCAAAAATTTGGTAGCCCAGCTTTTCGTAGAAGCCTGGCGCCTGGAAACTGAAGGTGTCCAGATAGGCATTCGTCGCGCCTCTCCGCCGCGCCTCTTCTTCTGCGGCCAGCAGGATGCGCCGTCCATAGCCGCGACCGCGCAGGTCGTCTCTGAGCCACATGAGGCTGATATAAAGCCAGTTCCAGTAGGTCTCGCCGATCAAGCCGCCGGCAACTTCCTGATCTGGGCTGTAAAGGACAACACACAGGCGTTTGCTGTGATCATCGCCCGCGTGCTGGGTGTTGTGCGCCTGAATGCCGCCACCGATGGCCTCCCAGACCAGGTCATCGGGCTTGTCGACGGAGAGGATTTGATAATCTTCTTGCATAGGTGCTGCTCTGGCTCCTTTCCAGTGAACTCCGCAGCGTCCATGACAGGGATGGCACGCTCGGTGTTAGTCTATACGCCCTCGACCAGTATGGCGTTCGTAGTTGCTGTTGCGTGCCGCAGCGCCCGCGCCTCGCGGTACTCCGGCGAGTCGATCCAGGCCTTGGCTTGCTCGGCGGTCGGGAACTCCAGCACGACGATGCGACTGAGTCCCCAGGCGCCCTCCAACACGTCGAGCTTGCCGCCGCGGGCCAGATATTTGCCGCCGTAGGCAGCGATGGCTGGCGGGGCTAGCTTCTTGTAGTCCTCGTAGCGTCCAGGGTCGGTCACGACGATGTCGAAGATGGCGTAGGCGGGCATGGTTCATCCT
>JBFYTD010000170.1:0-5596 GCA_041300885.1 Anaerolineae bacterium
ACCCAGAGCGGGATCTGCGCCGACTTGCCGGTGGCGGCCAGCAGCAGCAACAGCGACGCGGCCACTGCAATACCGAGCAGCGCCGCCGGGTTGCTCTCAATCACCTCGAAAATCGCCGAGAAGGCCAGACTGCCGGCGCTGCCGCCCTCGCCGCTCTGCACCAACTGGCGGAAGATCAGCATAATAGCCAGCGCCAGGCCGAAGTCGCCGATGCGGTTGACGATGAAGGCTTTCTTACCGGCGTCACGGGCCGAGGGCTTGTGGAACCAGAAGCCGATCAGCAGGTAGCTGGCCAGGCCAACTCCCTCCCAGCCTACGTAGAGCAGGACCAGATTGTTGCCCAGCACCAGCACCAACATGGCAATGATGAAGAAGTTGACGTAGACGAAGTAGCGCACGTAGCGCCGCACGTCCAGGCTGTGATGTTCGTCGTCCAGCTTCATGTACTCGATGGAGTAGACGTGGATCAAAAAGCCCACGCCAGTCACGACCAACGCCATCAGCACCGACAACGTATCGATCAACAACGCAAAGTCGGGCTGGAACTGGCCGATCTGGATCCACTGCCACAGGGGGATCTCCACGCTGCGCTCCTCCACAGGCAGGGCGATCAAGCTAAGCTGGATGCCCACGGCAATCAGAAACGACAACCCGACAGCCGCCGCGCCCAAAAAGCCAGCCACGCGCGGGCCATAACGCCGCCCAAAGAACAGATTGAGCAGCAGCGCTACGAGAGGTGGGACGAAAATTAACCAGGCGTAGTTCAGCATGAGAACTCCGGGGGAGTGATGCGTGAAACGTGATGCGTGAAACGCTAGATGTTTGCAGCAGCGCCTCTGGTCACGTTTCACGTTTCACACGACAGACTATCCTTGCAGCAGATTAATCTCATCGATGTCGATAGTATCGCGGTGGCGGACGTAGGCCATGACGATGGCCAGGCCCACGGCGACTTCGGCGGCGGCCACGGCCATGACGAAGAAGACCACGATCTGGCCCGTCAACTGGCCGAATTGCAGCGCCAGGGCGATCAACGACAGATTGACCGCGTTGAGCATCATCTCGACGCACATGAAGATGATCAGCACGTTGCGCCGCACCAACACGCCCAGCGCGCCGATGACGAAGATGATGGCCGACAGGATCAGGTAGTATTCGGTGGGTAATTGGGACATGGGACGTATGGTTTGTGGATCAGGTCTTTGCTATGGGAGTTGCTACCATCCGTAACTCGTAACGAGTAACTAGTAACCCGGAAGAGCTCTCCGCATGCGAAGTTCAGGGTTACGCATTACGAGTTAAGCATTACGGTTGTGGCCGCTCTGGCTTTCGTGCCAGTACTACTGCACCTATCATGGCCACCAGCAGCAGCACGGCGGTCAGCTCGAAGGGCAGCAGGTAGTCGGTGAACAGCGTCTGGGCGATGGCCTGGACGCTGCCCTGGCCAGGCACGTCGCCGCTGGCGGCGGCCATCTGGCCCGCCACAACCGCGTAGCCCAGGCCGGCCAGCAGCAGCACGCCGGCCACCACCGCCACGATCGAGGCCACGTTGCGCATGCGCGTGCGGTTGCCGACGCCGGTCAGGTCGCCGCCGATCAACATGATGACGAACAGGAAGAGCACCACGATCGCGCCGGCATAGACGATGATCTGCACCACGGCCACGAACTGGGCTTGCAGCGTGATGAACAACAGCGCCACCACGGCGAAATTGACCAGCAGGGACAGCGCACTGTAGACCGGCTTCTTGCTCAGCACTACACCGAGAGCGCCGGCAATGGCCGCGATAGCCAGGGCAAGGAAGAAGAGTAGTTGCATAGAACCAGGTCCTTTGGGAGGTGCCGGGTGTCAGGTGTCAAGTGCAGAAGTGTCAGGTGTCAGGCGTCAGGTGTCAGGCGTCGAAACCAATGTGGGCGAAAAGTTCTTGACACTTGACACTTGACACTTCAGCACCTGACACTTGACACATCTTCACGCCTCAGGCCGAATCGCGATGTTCGAATCGGGCGCTTCCAGCAGTTGTTCCTTGGTCAGGATGAAACTGCGCCGGTTCAACTCAGGCATAGGAATGGCCTGGGTCAGGACGATGGCCTCCACCGGGCAGGCTTCCTCGCAGTCGCCGCAGAAGACGCAGCGCAGCAGGTTGACCTCGTAGGTCTTGGCGTAGCGCTCGCCCGGCGAATGCGGATTGTCCGGGTCGTTCTCGGCTGCGTCGACAAAGATCGCGCCCGTGGGGCAGGCCGCCTCGCAAAGGCAGCAGCCGATGCAGCGCTCCATACCCGAGTCGTACTTGCGCAGCATGTGCCGGCCCCGATAGCGCGGAAAGAGCGCGATCGGCTCGTCGGGATACTCCACTGTCACCGGCTTCTTGGCCAGTTGCTTGAGCGTCACGCCCATAGCCTCTGCGATCTGAACGGTACCTTTTACAACATCACCTAATCCAGCCATCATTGCTCCGTTATACTTGACACCTGGCACTTGACACCTTGACACCAATGATGCCTACACAAACGCCACAATCACCGCCGTGATCGCCAGGTAGACCAGCGACAGCTCGAACAGGAACTTCCAGTTGAAGGCCATCAGTTGGTCGTAGCGGGCGCGCGGCACGCTGGCCCGCACCCACAGGAAGAGGAACAGCACCAGAATGACCTTGAGCACGAAGTAGAGCACGCCCAGCAGCGGGAACTGGTCCACAAAAGGCCCGCGGTAGCCGCCGAAGAAGACCGTTACCATCACACCGCTGGCAACGATCATGTGGATGTACTCGGCCATGAAGAAGAGCGCAAACTTGATGCCACCGTATTCGGTCTGGAAGCCGGCCACCAGCTCGTTCTCCGTCTCCGGGAAGTCGAAGGGGCTGCGGTTGGTCTCGGCCAGCATGCAGATGAAGACGATGGGAAAACCGACCCACAGCCACGCCCACAGCCACAACGGCCGCGGCGTCTGCACCAACTCCACCAGGCTGAGCGAGCCGACGCCCGTGGCCAGCGAGGTGGTCAGCACGATGGCGGCCAGCATGGTGCCCAAGGCCAGTTCGTAGCTGATCATCTGAGCCGAGGTGCGCAGCGAGCCCAGCGTGGCGTACTTGTTGTTGCTGCTCCAGCCAGCCAGGATCACGCCATAGGTGCCCACGCTGGCCACAGCCAGGATGTAGAGGAAACCGATGTTGACGTCGGCGATGAACAGATTGATCTGCTGGCCGAACAGGGTGATCGACGGGCCGATGGGAATGACGGCATAGGCGATCAGGGCCGGGATCAAGGCCAGCACCGGAGCCAGCAGGTAGACCGGCTTGTCGACGTGGCCGGGGATGATCTCCTCCTTGAAGATCGCCTTGAGCGCGTCGGCAATCGGCTGCAAGAGGCCCAGCGGGCCGGCCCGGTTGGGGCCATAGCGCGCATGGAAGCGCGCCAGCACCTTGCGCTCATAGTAGGTCAGGTAGGCAAACCCAAGCAGCAGCAGGATGATCAGCACCAGGCTCTTAATTGCGGGAACGACGAGAAGGGTGATCCAGTCCATCTCAACCAGCCTTTTGCGAAGCAACGCGAACGCGGGCGCCAACGCCGTCGCTTGCGCTGCCCATGAGAGTCTCAACCGGCGCGCCGGGCAACGAATAGGGGATCCAAAGTGTGCCCGGCTGAACGGCTTCATCCAACAGCAGCGGCAGGGTCAACTGCCCGGCGGCTGAGCTGACGGTCACCATCTGTCCGGCAGCCAGCTTCTCGCGCGCCGCGTCGGCTGGGTTGATGCCCACGGCCACGGGCACAGCGACTTGCTCGGCCACCTCGGTCTGGCGCAGCAGCGTGCCGCCATCGAACAGCACCCGGCCCGCCACCAAGGCGTAGGGGAAGTCGCCTCCGGCTTGCACGACGCTGCGGCGCTCAGGAACAACCAGACGGCGCGGCGTGGTGGGCAGGGGACTCGCTGCCCCGCTCCCCGCTCGCCTATCCTCCAAACCGGCGAGCCAGGCTCCCCGCTCCCCGCCGGCCAGCGGCCACTGCTGGCCGGCGTCGCCCAGCGCAGCCCACGTCAACTTGTCATACATGGCCACAGCCCGGCTGATCTCCTCCAGCACATCCTGCGCGCTGGCGTAGCTCCAGAGCTTGGGCGCGTCGCCAGGCTTGCGTTTGCTCTTCTTGGAGACGTCAGGCTTGGCCTCGCCGGTCACGGCCGGCCACAGCTTGGCCAGCTCGCTGAAGATTAGCCAGTCGGCCGCGGCCTGGCTGTGTGGGTTGGCCAGCGCCTTGGGAGCGCGCTGCACGCGACGCTCCAGGTTGGTGAAGGTGCCGTCGGTCTCGGCCCAACTGACAGCCGGCAGCACCACATCGGCCAGCCTGGCCGACTCGGTCAGGAACAGATCCTGCACCACCAGGAAATCGGCCTTTTGCAAGGCCGCCACCCCGGCCCGACCTTGCGAGGCCGGATCGCTGCCCACCAGGTAAAGCGCGCGCAGCCGCCCAGCCGCGGCCGCGGCCAGCATCTCGTCGTAGCCCAGGCCCGCATCGACTGGCAGCTTGGCGCCCCAAAGCCGCTCCAGCCGCTCGCGGGCCGGCAAATCGCCCACCAGGGAATGGCCAGGAAGGCTGGCCGGCAGCAGGCCCATATCGCGCGCGCCGACGCTGTTAGCCTCCGGCGCCAGGTAATAGGCGCGCTCGGCGCAGCCGGCCAGCAGGGCGAAGTTCAGCAGGCTGGCCCGATTGGCCGCCGCGTTGCGGCCGCTGACCACGGCTGGGCCGTAGAGCACCATGGGCCGTTTGGCGTTGAGCACCAACCGCGCCGCCTCAGCAGCCGTAGGGTCGCCGGCCGCAGCGCTGCGCAGCCAGTCGGCCAGCTCGGCGTAGCCAGGCAGCTTGGCCACCCGCTCCTGCACCGGCTTTTCCGTGAGCAGCGCCTTGCTGAGGCTGTCGAACAGCGCGGTCTCCTCGCCCGGCTTGTAGGGCACGTAAACGCCGGGGTAGCGAGCGTCCTCGATCTTGCGCGGGTGCAGGATGACCAGCTTGGCCCCGCTGCGCCGCACCGCGCGGCGGATGAAGGTGGCCAGCACCGGCTGCTCCTCGGCCGGATCGACGCCGGCCAGCACGATGACGTCGGCCTGCTCCACGTCGCGAATGTTGCTCAGGCCGCGCGGGTCGGCCAGCACAGCCGCGCCGCCGCGGTGATCGACGTTGTTCGTGCCCACCAGGCCGCGCATCAGCTTCTGCAACAGGTAGGCCGCCTCGTTGCTCAGCTTGGCCGAGCCGATCGCTCCCACGGCTGCCGGTCCCTGCACGTCCGCTGTGAAGGCCAGCCGCTGCGCGGTCAGCGCCAGCGCCTCATCCCAGCCGGCCTCACGCAACTCGCCGCCCTTGTGGTCGCGAATCATGGGTGCAGTCAAGCGCTCAGACGAGTCGACGAAGGCGTGCATGAAGCGGCCCTTGTCGCAGATCCACTCGTCGTTGACGGCCATGTTCTCGCGGGCTACAACCCGGCGCAGTTGATGGATGCGGGCGTCCAAGCGCACGTTGCAGCCCTGCGAGCAGTGGGTGCAGATCGACTTGGTGCGCTTCAGCTCCCAGGGGCGGTAGCGGAAGCGGCTGACGCGGTTGGTCAGCGC
>JBFYTD010000171.1:0-5571 GCA_041300885.1 Anaerolineae bacterium
CCAGCGCAAGAGGGAGAGGGTTATCCCCATGGTCGCCAGGGGCGGCACCAGCGCCACGGCGATGGCGACGCCGGCCAGCGAGGCGGCGACCTCCTTGCGACACAACGCATAGGCGCCGGCCGCGCCGGCCGCCAGCGCCACGAACAGGTCCAGCAGGTTGGGCGCGGTGCGGGCCATGACCTCGGAGGTGGTGTTGGCGCCGGGCACCAGCCAGCCGATCACCAGGCCGATGGCGACGGCCAGCGCGATGCCAGCCGACGAGGTGCGCGCCGACTTAAGTAACAGCGACCGGTCGCCATGGACGATGCCCAGCGCCATGCCGATGATGGCCGACATCAGCGGAGCCACCAGCATCGCGCCGATGATCACGGCCGGGCTGCTGAGTAATAAGCCCAGCGCGGCGATGATGGTGGACAGCGCAATCATCACGTAGAAGTCGGCCTGGGCTGTGGCGCCCTTGCGGATCGATGCGCTGACCTCGGCCTGCTCCTTGTGGGTCAGGGTGGGCAGTGCGTCATAGGCCAGGTGCCAGGCCCGCCGCGCCAGCCTGGGCGCCAGCGACATGTGACGGCGCACGACGATCACTGGCGCCTCGCTCTCCTCGGCCACCCGTTGTGGCAAAACGCCGAACAGCACCTGGTCGATCACCCCCTCGCGCGAGGTGCCCATGATCACCAGGTCGTAGCCCTGTTCTAGCTCGGCCAGAATGCCCGCCACCGGATCGTCGTCTTTAACCTCCAGTGTGCGCACCATCTCAGGGGCGACGCCGTTGAGCGCCTGCTGCCTGGCGCGCATGGCACCTTTGGTCGGGCCGTCAGCATGCGGAGCGACGACGTTCAAGGCCGTCAGTGGCGCGGCCGGCGGCGGCGCTCCGGCAGCCGCGTGTTGGGCCAGGGCCAGGCCCAGTTGCAGCGCCAGTTCGCTGTGCGGCCCGCCGGCGTAGGGCGCGAGGATGCGGTCGAAACGGGCTGGCGTGCTGCCGCCCACCACTGCCACGTCGGCCAGCGGGTCTTGCAGCACGTGCTTGAGCATGGCGTTGGAGACGGTGCCGTCGGTGCCGCCCATTTTGCCGTGCCAGCCGAGCACAATGGTGTTGGCGTGGGCCTGGGCTGCCACGTCGCGGATGGCCCATCCTACGTCGTTGGCCTGGCAGACCAACCAGCCGGTGGCCACACCGGCCTGCTCCAGCACGTCCAGCGCCTTGGCCAGCGCGGGCCACTGGGCGGGATCGTCAATCTTCGGACTGGACGGCTTGATGCCAGTGATGCGTTGCACGTTGAGCACCAGCACCGGCCTGCTCTGGGCTGACGCCAACGCAGCCGTAAAAGCAGCCAGCCCGGCTGCCCGGCCAGGGTTGGCGACGCTCAACAGAATACATCCCTCGAAGCCAGGCGGGATCGCGCCCGCCAGGATAGTGAAGTACTTGCTGTTTGGAGTCATAGGGGCATTATAGGCGGAAGATCAACAAGTGCAGAACTGGGGCCACCGTCAGCGACGATCCCCGCTTACGGCTTGTCGTCGAGGAGGTCCACCAGCGGCTGAAGCTTCTGGATGCTCGTAAAACCACTTGCTCCGCGCGCGCTATGCTGGCAGCGAGTTAGACCGGCACCACAGCCTGCTCTACCACATGCACCAGGTCTGGCTTCCCTGGCGGCTGCGCCGTTGCGGCGCTACGCTGAGAACGTTCAGGCACATCCAGCGCAGCAGCCTGTGTTCGGGGAACCAGCGGCACCTCCGGGCAAACAAAAAACCGACACGCAAAACAAGTTTGCGGTCGGCTGAGGGTGGTACGAGAGCTCGTGTCGGCGTACGGCTGGACGCGGGTCAGACGATGACCTGGACAGGGCGCCCGTTGCGTGAGGACGGGCTACGCGGTTGTGGCCAGGACGGCTGCGAGAATCCCGTTTGGTGTAGGATGCGGCCGGCCTGGTTGAGAGGGGTTATAGCACAGGTGTTCTGGTGCCGCAAAATGAGCAGGGGTGCAGGGCGCGGAACCGGGTTCCGGGACGGAATTCCAGTTACCTTCGAAGGCTGAGGCCCGTGGTGCGGGGTTCCGCGCTGGATCGCCGCTGACAATAGTGCCATCAACTTGCATAGGTGTTATACTGATCCCGCTGCTCCCGCATGCCTAGTGCAGAATCAAGTCGCCTTTTTGGTGACGGCGAGATGCGCCTCATGATTACAGCCAGCATGCGCACAGATCCGGCTGGCGGTTCCTGCGCCGTGAGCAGGCGGGCAGGCGCAGCGATCGTGCGTCTGCGGTGCGCCCAATCCGACTCGATGCAACTGCACTGGACAGAGGGTGGTGGCAATGGCAATACCGGAGGGTGGTGCTGTCAAGTTGCGCTGAAGGTTCAGAGACAATCGGGACGGAAAAGCATGCGGGACGAGGCGATGGTTGCCTCGTCCCGCACGGTTCAGGGACGTCGTGCTTCAGGAGCACTGGCGACCACAGGCAGCGAGCTAGGGCTTTCCGCCACCGCCACCGCCAGTGGTCACGTTGATGACCAGCGTCACCGTGTCGGGCCCCAGCGGATCGGGAGTGTAGGTCCCCGCATCCATGCCGGTGATGTCGACGTTCGGGATCACGAACGTGATCTCGTAACGCCCAACGGCCGACACGCGCAGGTTGTAGCCGTACACGACCTTCCCCGTAGCGTTGATCTCGCCCGTCGGGTTGGTGCCCAGCGGGACCACGTACGCGCCGGTGGCCACGTTCTTGACGCTGAAGGTGGCACCCGCATCGTAGACGCGCGCGGGCAGGTCCTGCGCAGTGGCGTACCACCCACCCAGGCCGTCGTCCGTTGCGAGGGTGCCGTAGGCAGACTCACGGTCGAGCTTCGACGGCTCCAGCTTGACCACGTTGAAGCCCTGCATTTGGGCGCTCGTGTCGTCGAACAGGCCGAGCTCCACGCGGATCGGCATGCCGACCTTCAGCTTGGCATCGCCCGTGAGGTTGTCGCCCCAGTCACCCGTCGCGGTCGCCGACGTCGCGGTGGCGCACTCCGCCTGCCAGGTGTGCACGCCCTGAACGTAGTAATACTCTGGGATTTCATAGCCGGTCAAGGGTGTACCCGACGGAAATCGGAGGGGACCCGAGCACGTGACGCCCGTGAAGCCGCCGCCGATCATGATCGTCGGGACCGACAGGTTGTTGGTGGCGCCTGTGTCGTGGCCGCCGCCGCCGCCGCCGCCGCCGCCGCCGCCCTGGGCGAAGGCGACGCCGGTGCTGATCGCGAGAGCTGCAATCAGCACCATCACCAACAGTACACGAATTCTTTGGATGTTCATTGACCCTACCTCCTGATGTGTGTCAACCACGGCTCCCAACGTCCGTTGCTTGACAGGTGCACTGCCCCAGATCACGATGTTTGTAAAGTAGACAGTTCCCTGCTCTCAAATGGACGGCAGCCTGACAATGCTGCTTGACTGCATTCTACCAGAGATGCGTCCACAAAACGTCTACAAACAGGTGACCATGCCGGATGGTTGACGTTCATATCAGGATCCGCGGTACGGGTCCTTCCTCCTCTTCCAATGGGGTTGCGGATCACCCGATCGAGCTTGCCGAGATATGCAGTTTCTTGCCATGGCGCGTCACCGGGCCGCCCCCTGGCCCCGCTGAACCTGAGCGCTTCCGGCAGGGTAAAGCGCGCGGCGATCGGCTGCGACCTGTCAGGTGGTGAGTGCCAGGGAAGCGCTGGCTCTCTCAACATATTGCTGGCGCGCCTGGGGGGAGTCGACACAATCGGCCTTGGCTGTGATCGTCGCCTGCGCCGCATCTCGGGCCGCAGCAGCGGCCTCTGTCTCTCCCAGAGCGCTCAATACCTGGGCGTGGCACTGGTAGGCGTGTTCTGCGCCGAACCAGGCCTGGTGTGCGCGCGGTACCAGATTGACGGCGTCCTCGCTGTGGGCCAGCGCCTCCTGCGCCCTGCCCTGGCGGAGCAGGGTTGCACCAATCTCCACCTGCGACCAGAGACAGATCGATGCCAGGTCGAAGAGCCTGGCGATTCTCAGGGCTTCCCTGGCCTGGCTGAGCGCGCCTTCGAGATTACCCTGCAGCCGCAGGGCGCGCGCCTGGGCAACCAGCGCTCTGGCCAGTTGCTCCAGGCACTCGCAGCGGCCGGCTGCTGCCGCGGCCTTGGCCAGCAAGCTCTCAGCTCGCGCCAGCTCGCCCTGATCCATGGCGATCAACCCCTGAGCGATGGTGACCTTGATGTGCTGCCGGCAATGCCCAAGCCCTGCGCAGCGATTGGCAGCGTTCTCAAGCAACTCGGAGGCCTCAACATAGCGCCCCAGATGGTACCCAGAGAGTGCCAGGCCCAAGCCAGTCTCCAGGACGCCGTAGGTTGCGCACATGCTTTCCCGCATGGGCAAGGCCTGCTGAAAGCGTTGGTGAGCCTGCCAGTAGAAGCCGCGATAGAGCGCCTGGTAGCCCAAGAGTGTCTCGCCAAGAGCCTCGTCGGGGCGGGCGTTGATCTGGTGCGCCAAAACCATGGCCTCGTCGAGAACCACTGCCGATTGGGACACGTGGTTCAAACGGAGCCAAAGGAAAGCCATGTCAAACAGGTCCTGCACCTGCTGGGTCTTGGCGTATGGGGCCTGGTGACTTGCCCGGGCCTTCTGATACCAGTCGCTGGCCTGGCGGTAGTCGCCCGTGTGGAGAGCTGCATAGCCCAGGACCCGGTAGATCGGCCCGGCAACCTCCGGCGCGGGTTGATCCCCCAGCAGGGCCAGCGCTTCAAGCAACAGCCCCGTAGCCTGGCGCGGTTCGCCGAGCCAAACCTTGGCATGGCCTAGCTGGGCCAGCAACTGGATCCGTGATCGAACATCCTCTGCCGGACACGACTCCTGCAAGTGGCGTTCGGCCAGTTGGGCCGCGGCCCGATACTGCCCGTCTGTGTTCAGGAAGGAGATCTGCTCTAGCGCCGCTTGCAGCTTTAGCCCCTCCTGTCCTGAGGCGTGGGCCACTACCTCCAGGGTAGCCAGAGTCTGGTCTCGCCGGTCGATCTCCCCCAGGATGTATTCCAGCCGCGCGCGATTGGCCAGGAGTTCCAGGCGCTGTTCCAGGTAGTCGCTGGCCAGGAAGTCAGGACCCAGGCCAGCGATAATGGCAAGCATGCGGTCTATGTGTTTGACGGCATTGCGCCAGGCTGAGACGTTTTCAGCCTGCTGCGCCGCCAGCCGGTGATACCTCAGGGCTTCGGTCCATTGCCGTCCGCTGTCGAAGTGGTAGGCAAGGATCGCACTATTGGTGCCGGGCAACCGCTTCAGGGCGCGTGCTGCCCGCCTGTGCAACATTTCTTGCCGGGCCGGGCCTGTCTCGCCGGCCACGGTCTGCCGGACCAACTCGTGGTGAAACCGGTAGCCATCCCCTCCCGCGACGAGAAGCCGCAGGTTGCTTAACTGGTCAACGCTGGCGAAGGTTTCATCTTCGCTGCGCCCTGACGTTTGCCGCAAGACATTGAGGCTGAACTGCGGGCCAAGGACGGCAGCCGCTTCCAGAACCTGCCGGTTGATCGGACTGAGCTGCCTGAACTGATCGCCAAGCACGGCGCGCAACCGGGCGGT
>JBFYTD010000172.1:0-5570 GCA_041300885.1 Anaerolineae bacterium
CTTCAGCCCCAACACCTTCGTGATGGCTGCTGTCAGAGTTGTCTTGCCGTGATCGATGTGGCCAATGGTGCCAACGTTAACGTGTGGCTTGGTTCGCTGAAATACTTGCTTTGCCATGCGACACAAATCCTTTTATGTGCTACTTACTCGCGATTGGGCCGCCCACACCGGGGCGGCCGCTCACAATTCGACGTCAATTCTGGATTGACTAAGACCATTCTGAGAGCCCACGATCGGACTTGAACCGATGACCCCGTTCTTACCAAGAACGTGCTCTACCGACTGAGCTACGCGGGCGGAAAAAAGTAGACAAGTAGACAAGTGAACAGTAGACAAGGCGCTGAGTTTCCGGCCTTGTATCCTTGACCCTTGTCTACTTGTGTACTTTGTTATGGTGGGCAGGGGCGGATTCGAACCACCGAAGGCGTTGCCAGCTGATTTACAGTCAGCCCCCTTTGGCCGCTTGGGTACCTGCCCATATTAAGGTTGTTAACACTGACCGTCAGCCAACTCGCTGGTCTGCTGGGCCAGAGGAGCCGACGGCCGGACTTGAACCGGCAACCGTCCGCTTACAAGGCGGAAGCTCTGCCGAATTGAGCTACGTCGGCCTGCGTCGGAATTATAGCATAGAACCGACGCGCAGCCAAACTAATGCTGCAAGCCGAAAAGCTTGCAGCACTCTGGCAGTATATGCACATGGCCTGGCTTTGTCAAATCAGAACGATCTCAGGCGGCGCCCCATCGCTGACCAGGAAGGGGTTGGACTCCGGGGCTCCTCCAGCAACACCATAAATGCGGTCCAAAATTGCCATCTCGCTCTGTTGGATGTTAGCCAGGAAGGTCGCCGGCTCGCGTATCGACTTCCATGCCAGATAGCCGCGCTCCAGGAAATCCTGCATCTCAAACCAGCCCAGCCGCTGGGCCGGGCCGCGAGCCAGCCGCAGCGTGGTCTGGACAAAGGGCACACGGCGCACCCGCTCGAGCTGGCCGCCCACTGCCACGATCAGCCGAATCTGCCTGGCGCGGGTGTCGTAGTTGTTACACAGCCGGTAGGCCTGCTCGTACTGCCAGCGGTCGAAGCGATCGACGACGCCCAGATGATCGCGCATGGCCTCAGCCAGCGCCAGGTCAAGCTGCTGGGTCAACGAGTTAACTTCAAGAGCCATAGCCAGCGGCGCCAGCGTCGCCTCGGGCAGAAAGCGGTTCATGAAGTTGTAGATGCGATGGCCGTCGTAATCACGCTGGCTGAAATCCTTCGGCGCGTAGATATCATCCAGAAAGAAGCGACAGCCCAGGCTGAAACGCTCGTCGCGCAGCATGTCGGCATGGGTCCTGGACAGCCGCAGCGATTGCCAGGCGCTCAGATAGGCAATCAGCGGCGAAAGCTGCTTGCCCTCGACGATCTCATGGTGCGCCATGCTGGCGCGCAGACTGGCCAGCAGCCGCGCCGCGTCACCTACGCCAGGCAGTTGATGCTCAACCTGCTCACCTGGCTCCATTGCTGGAGTTGTTTGTACTGCCATCGGGCACAAGCCTTACGAGGTCGCTGGACGCCTGCGCGTTTTACTCGGCCGGCGGCATCAAGATTTCACCCGCCGTCACCAACTTGAAGCCGTCGGCCTGGAAGGCTTCGATCACACGCGGCAGGGCATCGATGATGATCTGGCGGTCAGTGTGGGTGTAGTAGAGCGCGCCGGGCGCCTTGTTGCCATAGACGTTGTCGTAGATGGTCTGCGCGGTCGCGCCGTCGCGCCACTCGTCCGCGCCATAGGTCCAGATGATGGTCGTATACCCCAGGTCATAGGCCGTCTCGATACTGAGCGTGCTGCGCGAGCCAAAGGGTGGACGGAAGTAGGGCTTGGTTGTCTGACCGGTCAGTTCCTGAACCAACGCCTCGGTGTCTTCCAGCTCCTTGGTCACCTCTTCCGCAGTCATTTCGCTAAAATTGAAGTGCGTCCAGGAGTGGTTGCCCAGCTCATGGCCGCGGCGCGCGATCTCCTGAGTGGCTTCGGGGTACTGCTGCACCCACTCGCCTTGCATGAAGAAAGTCGTGCGCACCCCGTACTGGTCGAGAATGTCGAGGATTTTAATCAACTGCGCCGGATCGCCTTGCACGTCGAAGCTGATGTTGACCTGGGGATCGCCCCCGGGAGTCGTGGCGTTGCCCACATAGACGATCTCTGGGCTAGCCGGTGGACGACCAGTCGCTGGCTCCGGGGTCGGAGTCGGCGTATCGGTGGGCACGGGTGTGGGGGTATCGGTCGGCGCTGGCGTTGGCGTGAAAGTCGGCGCCAGAGTCGGCGTCGATGTAGGCAGCGCTGTCGCCGTTGGCACAGCCGTAGGCGTGTCCACTGCCGCCGGCTCGGCCGGCTGGCTGGCGCCACAAGCTGCAAGAGCCAAGGCTACCACAACCAACAACAGAGCGCCGACGCTTCTTACGCCAGCGCGTTGCGACCTCTGACCTCTGACTTCTGTTCTGTGCTCGCTCATTCGTTGAACAACTCTCCTACTGATCTTCCATCGTGGATGCGTCGAATTACGTCGCCCAACAGAGGGGCTACGCTGATCACACGCAACCGGTCGCCGATCCGTTCACGCTTTCTGGCGGAGATCGGCACCGTGTCGGTCACCACAACCTGGCCAATCTCGCTGTTGCCAAGGCGTTTGGCGGCCGGTCTGGAAAAGACGGCATGGGTGGCTGCGGCAATCAACTGCTGCGCGCCGGCCTTGCGCAGAAAACGGGCGGCGTCAGTCAACGTGCCGGCTGTATCGATCTCGTCGTCGACGATAATCACGTTTTTGCCAGCGACATTGCCGATGACGTTGTACATGGTCGTCTCATCGCCGTCCTTGGAACGCCGTTTCTCGATGATGGCCAGCGGCAGGCCCAGCCGCTCGGCCAAATCACGCGAGCGGCGCACCCCGCCGATGTCGGGCGACACCACGACGGTATCCTCTGGACAGACCTTCTGCCGGCTGAAATAGTCGAAAAACAAGTGCCTGGCCGGCAACTCGTCGGTGGGAATGCTGAAAAAGCCCTGAATCTGTCCGGCATGCAGGTCAACCGTGAGGAAACGATCCGCGCCGGCCGTGGCGATCAGATCGGCAACCAGGCGGGCAGTGATCGGCACGCGCGGCTGGTCCTTCTTGTCCGTCCGGCCATAGCCGTAGAACGGCACCACCGCCGTGATGCGTCCGGCCGAGTCGCGCCGCAGCGTGTCGATGAAGATCAACAGCTCCATCAGGTTATCGTTGGTGGGCGGCGAGGTAGGCTGAATCAGGAAGACATCCTTGCCGCGTACGCTCTCGTGCAGGCGCACGAAGGTGTTGCTGTTGGCAAACTGAAAGACGTCAGCGCCACCCAGCGGCACGTGTAAATAGTCGGCGACCTCCTGGGCCAGCTCGCGATGGGCCGTGCCGCTATAGATGGCCAGGTCGCCGTAGAGCTTGAAGCTGTCATCGGTCTGCGCTGCCGCCGCAGGTGTGAGCGCGGCCTCGGAGCCATTGCCTGTGACGGTGATCGATGGATGGACGTTGCCTTCACCGTTGGCCAGCGCCAAGGCGGAAGACGATGTTCGTTTCTTGGTCATGCGTCACCTCCACTCAACTGGCCGACAAAACGGCCGGCAGCAGACGCTCGGCCGCGCTGTAGGGGTCCAGCTTACGGCCGGCCACGTCGCTCACCAATTGCCGCAACTGCTGCGACGGTACGTTCTCTTGCAGACGGCGCAACACGGCTGCCTGCAGGATATGCACCAACGCCGTCCGGGCCCGGTCCTCTTCCCGCCGTTGCAGCTCGCCGCTGGCCAGCAAATAGCCCCGATGCTGCTCGACGGCCTCCAGCAGATCGCCGATGCCCTGGTCGCGCAGGGCCACGGTCTTGATGATGGGCGGCGTCCATCCGCCAACGTCCTCCGGCTGCGGTGAGCCGGCTTCCATCCACTGGCCGTGGTGATGCACCTGGCGCATAGAGGGGCCGCCGCTGCCCAGCACCATGTGCAACGCAGTCACGGTCTTGTCCGCGCCTTCGCGGTCGGCTTTGTTAACGGCCAGGATGTCGGCGATCTCCAGCACGCCAGCCTTGATAGCTTGCACCTCATCGCCCATGCCCGGCGCCTCGACCACGATGGTGCTGTGGGCGGTGCTGGCGATGTCCACCTCGGCCTGGCCGACGCCCACCGTCTCCACCAGGATGCGCTGAAAGCCGGCCGCGTCCAGCGCCAGGATCACGTCGGCCGTGGCCTGGGCCAGCCCGCCCAAGCTGCCGCGCGTGGCCATGGAGCGAATGAAAATGCCGGGGTCGCCGCTCAGATCGCGCATCCTGACCCGGTCGCCCAGCAGCGCGCCGCCGGTGAAGGGGCTGGTGGGGTCTACCGCAATGATGCCCACGGTGTAGCCGCTCTTGCGGTAGGCCTTGGCCAGCGCGTTGACCAGGGTGGATTTGCCGGTGCCGGGCGAGCCGGTGACGCCCACGATGTGCGCCTGGCCGGTGCAGCGATAGAGCGCGGCTAAAGCTTCGTGGGCTTCAGCGCCGTCATTTTCGATCAGCGTGATCGTGCGCGCCAAAGCGCGGCGGTTGCCTGCCAGGAGGCTTTCGACCAAGCTGGTGGGGGTGGAAGAGAACTGGGAGGAACTCATAGGAACAACTAGGAACTTGGCTGGCTACGGTTGCTTCGCACGCCAGATCGCCCGCGCCATCGTACCATCGGCCCCACGCCCCGTCAAATCGAAGACCGAGGAATTTCAATGGGCCAAAAACACGTAATGCGTAACTCGTCTCGCCCTGGAGCAGATTGTTACGGGTTACGCATTACGTGTTACGTGAGGCATGGCAACAGCTATACGTCCAGGTTGCGCACCTGCTTGGCGTGGGTCTGGATGAAGCGCTTACGGGGCGGCACGGCTGAACCCATCAGCATGTCGAAGGTGCGGTCGGCCGCGGCCGCGTCCTCGATGGTCACCTGCAACAGGGTGCGATTCTCCGGGTTCATGGTGGTGTCCCAGAGCTGCTCGGCGTTCATCTCGCCCAGACCCTTGTAGCGCTGGATGTTGACCTTCTTACCGGCCAGCCGCTTCATGACCCGGTCCTTCTCCTCGTCGTTGTAGACGTAGTACTCCTCCTTGCCGGCCTTGAGCAGGTAGAGCGGCGGCTGGGCGATGTACAGGTGGCCGTTGGCGATCAGCGGCTCCATGTAGCGGAAGAAGAAGGTCAGCAGCAGCGTGCGGATGTGGCTACCATCCACGTCAGCATCTGTCATAATCAAAACGCGGCCATAGCGCAGGTTTTCCACGTTGAGTTGGTCGCCAATGCCTGTGCCCAGCGCCGTAATCAGCGCCTGGATCTCCTTGTTGGCCAGCGCCTTGTCCAGGCGGGCCTTTTCGACGTTGAGAATCTTGCCGCGCAGAGGCAGAATTGCCTGGAAGCGCCGATCCCTGCCCTGTTTGGCACTGCCTCCGGCCGAGTCGCCTTCCACTATGTAAAGTTCCGACTTGGCCGGGTCGCGCTCGGAGCAGTCGGCCAGCTTGCCGGGCAGGGTGGCGCTCTCCAGCGCGCTCTTGCGGATCACCAG
>JBFYTD010000173.1:0-5533 GCA_041300885.1 Anaerolineae bacterium
GCCTCGTCGACGATGACCATGTCCACGTCCAGCGGGTTGTCCTCGTTGCGCTGGAAGGTGAAGCCGCCCGCGCCGCCGGGGCTCCACTCCAGCAGGCGGTGGAGGGTCTTGGCCTCCTTGCCGGTGGCTTCGCCGAGCCGCTTGGCCGCGCGGCCGGTGGGGGAGGCCAGCACGTAGGAGCGCCGAGCCGCGTCCAGCAGGCGGATCGCGGCCAACATGCAGGTCGTCTTGCCGGTGCCGGGACCGCCGGTCAGCACCGTCACTCGCTCGGTCAGCGCGGTGCGCACGGCGGCCTGCTGCTGGGCGGTCAGGCGCAGGCCGGTGTCGCGCTGCACCACGGCTAGCCCCTGCGGCCAGTCGAAGCTGCGGAAGACACCTGTCCGATCCTGCTCCGCATCCATCAAGCGGCGCAGCCGGCCGGCCACGCCGATCTCGCCGTAATAGAAGGGGGTCAGGTAGACGGCCCGTTCCTCGGCCAGGCCGCTCCCGCCGGCCAGTGGCTCCACATGGACCTGCTCGTCCTGGCGCAGGGTCTCGATGGCTACAGCCGCCAGCGGCTCGGCCACGTCCAGCAGCTTGGCGCTGTCCTGCACTAGCTCGGCCTGCGGCACGTAAACGTGCCCCTCATCGGCTTTCTTGCCCAGGGTATAGGCCACGCCGGCCGCTACCCGCTCCGGCGCATCCGGGGCAATGCCCAGGTTGCGGGCGATCTTGTCGGCCGTCAGGAAGCCGATGCCGTGGATGTCTCTGGCCAGCCGGTAGGGGTCGTTGTTGACCACGCCGGCCGCGCCGTCGCCGTAGTGTTTGTAGATGCGCACGGCCAGCGCCGGGCTGACGCCGTGGCTCTGCAAGAAGACCATCACCTCGCGGATCTGGCGCTGCTCGTGCCAGGCTGACTTGATCTGGCCCACGCGCTTCGGGCCAACGCCCAGCACCTCGTGCAGCCGCTCCGGCGTTTCGTCAATAATGGCCAGCGTGTCCGCGCCGAACTTGCGCACGATGCGCTGGGCCGTCACCGGCCCGACGCCCTTGACCAGGCCGCTGCCCAGGTATTTCTCGATGCCCGCGGCCGTGGCCGGCAGCACCGAGGCGTAGCGCTCGACCTTGAACTGCCGGCCATACTGGCCGTGCATCGTCCACTCCCCCTCCAGGCGCACATGCTCGCCCACCTGCACGCCGAGCATGTTGCCGATCACCGTCGCCTCGTAGTCCTTGCCGTCAGGGACCAGGCGGGCGACGGTGTAGCCGTTCTCCTCGTTGTGAAAGGTGATGCGCTCGATGGCGCCTTCCAGGGTGGGCATCGGCTGAAGGAGGCGGGAACGGTGCTACTGCTCCTGCCAGCGCACAATGAACGTGCGCGTCTCGCCGGCCACGCCCAGGTCCCACGCCTCTGAAACCTGGTTGCCGCCCGGATCGGCCACCCAGGCCCGGAATGTCCCTTCACTCAAAGGCAGTTCGATCTTGGCGTTGAACAGAAATTCGCTGGGATAGCCGGCGTCGCCGCGCAGAAAAAACGGACCGAACTCCATCTCTTGCCGCTCGCCCGACGGTGTCTGCACAACCAGCTTGTAGCCTGTGACGGGGCTGTTAAGATCCAGCGCTGCGTTGTACAGTCCGCAGAAGACCGAGACGAGGGGATTGCTATTTGGACGCGGATCCATCGAGCGCTTCACGAAGCGAAAGGTGGGCGCGGGCGGCGCCGTGGGCGCAGGCGGCTGGGTGGGCTGTGCAGGCGCAGGCGGCTGCACCACGGCTGGCGGCCGCGTCGGTACAGGGGTCGCCGTAGGCGGGGCCGGGATGTTCTGCGCCACCTGGATCAGCGCGGGATCACCCGTCACCTCCACCAGCCGCGCCACGACCCAGACGCTCTGGCCGTTGACGCAGCAGACCTCGTACCAGTCGCCGGCCGCGTTGCTGGAGACGATTTCCAGCTCCGTGCCGGTGGCCACCTGGCCGGCCTCGGCGTAGGCCGTGCCGGGGCCGCTGCGCACGTTGACCTGGCCGTCGCCGCCGATGAGGGCCTTGGGCGCGGCCGGAGTCGGCGTGTCGGTGGGCAGGGGAGTGGGCGTGTCGGTCGGCATGGGCGTGGCCGTGGGCACGGGGGTGTCGGTCGGGATAACCGTGGGGGTGAAGGTGGGCCGCATCGGCCGGGTCGGCGTCGGCTCCGGTTCGGGTGTGGCCGCCGCGCCGCAGGCCGCCAGCATGACCGCCAGCAGCACTAACGTCAAGATGGGCCCAAGATGTCGGGTTCGGAACATGGGAAATGCCTCCTGAAGGCAAGAGTTGGTCAATGCCAAAGCGCGCCCGCCAGGGCTGCGCCTGTCGGCATTGTAGCACAAGGCAGGCGTCTGGGCTATTTTGCGGGCGCCTGTGGGTTGATTGCGAAGCACCCCGGAGTGGGGTAGCGGGTTAAGGGCGCACTCCTCGCATGAGGGCGCACAACACTAGCGTATCGAAACCCGCCAGAGGTCTCGACACTTGCGTCTGCGCGCAGTGCAGGTGTACGGCGCAGACGGGCTTCGATACGCAGCAGACCGCTACTCAACCCACGGCTACTCGACCAACGGATTCTGCAAAGCGCAAAAAAACCTGTTGAGGTCGCAGTACGTTTTTGCAGCCTCAACAGGTTTTCACGCCTTCACCGACTGGCAGGTTCAGCGCGCCAGCCAATCCCGCAGGATGCCGGCCAGGTCCGGCTGGCCTATCTCCTGCAACTCGTAGCGCACCCGCTGGGCCGGCCGGTCGATCTGCACCACCCGGCTCAGGTCAATGGGGGTGGCGATGATCACCAGGTCGCACGGCGTGGCGTTGATGGTGGCCTGCAGGTCGGCCTGCTGCTGCCCGCCGTAGCCCATGGCCGGCAGCACGGGGCCGGTGGCGGGATACTTGGCAAAGGTCTCGGCGATGGAGCCGACCGCCCAGGGCCGCGGATCGACGATGTGGGCCGCGCCGAAGCGCCGCGCCGCCACCACGCCCGCGCCGTAGGCCATCTCGCCGTGGGTCAGCGTCGGGCCATCCTCGACCACCAGCACGTCCTTGCCGCGGATGGCAGCCGGGTCGTCCACGAAGATGGGGCTGGCCGCTTCTACCACCAGCGCGTCGGGGTTGACCAGGCGGATGCTGGCGCGCACCGCGGCCACGCCGTCCAGGTCGGCCGTGTCGACCTTGTTGATCACCACCACATCGGCCATGCGCAGGTTGGCCTCGCCGGGGTGGTAGCTCAGCTCGTGGCCAGGGCGGTGCGGGTCGGCCACCACGATGTGCAGGTCGGGCTGGTAGAAGGGCAGGTCGTTGTTGCCGCCGTCCCAGACGATCACGTCGGCTTCCTGCTCGGCCTGGCGCAGGATCGCCTCGTAGTCCACGCCGGCGTAGACGATCACGCCGCGGTCGATGTGCGGCTCATACTCCTCGCGCTCTTCGATGGTACAGTTGTGGCGCTCCAGATCGTCATAGCTGGCGAAACGCTGCACGGCCTGCGCGGCCAGATCGCCATAGGGCATGGGGTGGCGAACAGCAACGACGCGCTTGCCCTCGCCGCGCAGGATCTCGCACACCCGGCGCGTGGTCTGGCTCTTGCCGCTACCCGTGCGCACGGCGCAGATAGCCACCACCGGCTTGCTGGAGGTGAGCATGGTGTGCTTCGGTCCCATCAGGCGATAGTCCGCGCCGGCCGCCAGCACCTGCGAGGCTTTGTGCATCACCGACTCGTGGCTGACGTCGCTGTAGGCGAAGATCACCTGGTCCACGGCCAGCTCACGGATCAACTGGTCCAGCTCGGCCTCAGCGTGGATCGGGATGCCTTGAGGATAGAGCTCGCCGGCCAGCACCGCCGGGTAGACCCGCCCCTCGATGTCGGGAATCTGCGTGGCGGTAAAGGCTACCACCTGGTAGCGGGGGTTGTTGCGGAAGAAGACGTTGAAGTTGTGAAAGTCGCGTCCCGCCGCGCCCATAAGAAGGACGCGCTGGGTTTGGGAGAAGGTGCTCGTCATTGAGTGGAAACTCCTTTGTTTGGGGGAAGAGGTGTCAGGTGTCAGGTGTCAGGTGTCAAGTGTCAGGTGTCAAGTGTCATGTGTCATGTGTCAGGTGTCATTTTTCGCCGTCTACCTGACACGTGACACCTGACACTCGACACTCACTGCTCACTGCCCGCTGCTCACTGCTCCCTGCCCGCTGCGCGCTTGCGGTACATCCATGTGGCCAGCACGATGCTCAAGACGTACAGCGCCAGCAGCGGCAGCATGACGATCAGCATGTTGACCGGGTCGATAGTGGGGGTGATGACCGAGGCCAGGATGGCGATGGCCACCACGGCAATGCGCCAGCCGCTGCGCAGCGCCTGCGGGGTGACAATGCCCAGCCGCGCCAGCGCGGCGATGATCAACGGCATTTCAAAGGCGATGCCAACCCACAGGATGATGCGGTTGGTGAAGCTGATATAGCTGCTAACGCGAAAGTTGCCCTGGATGCCGCCGAAGGTGGCCAGGAAGGGCACTGCCACAGGCAGCATCACGTAGTAGGCGAAGGCTGCGCCGGCCAGGAACGAGAGAAAGATGAAGGGCAATGTGATGAACAGTCCCCGTTTCTCGTTAGGCATCAGGCCCGGCACGATGAAGGCCATCACCTCGTAAACAATGACCGGCATGGCCAGGATCGCGCCGGCCAGCAGCGATACACGCATGTAGACGCCGATGGGCTCGGTCAGCTCGATGGCCTGCAGGTTCTCCAGCCCGCCGATGGGCACGGTCAGGAAGGCCAGCACCTGGGGCGCGACCAGGAAGGCCAGCGCTGTGCCAACCGCCAACGCGACAACCGCCACCATCAGCCGCCGGCGCAACTCGTCCAGATGCGGCAGCAGGGCCTGGATCGTCTCCGGCAGTTCCCACGGCTGCTGTTCATTATTCATGGTGGGATTCCTCAACCGCAGGGGACAAATCGGCAGGCTGCTGGGCGGGGCTGGCGATCAACACTGAAGAAAGGTCTGCGTCTCTCGCCATCGGCTGGCTGGCGGCATCCAACGCAGCTTGACGGGCTAGCTCGGGCGGGGCAATGGAGTTGTCGGATGCTTCGGGTTCGGACGCAGGTGGTTGGGGAGCGGACGAAGGCTTGGCCGCGCGCCGGGTAGATGTGCCGGCCACATCGTCCAGCGTGATCTGGCGGTTGAGCTCGGCATTGAACTGCTGCCAGGTGCGGGTGAACTGTGAGAGCGTCTTGACCACCTTGGCCCAGTAGCGGATCAACTGCGGCAGGCGCTCCGGCCCCATCACTAACAGAACAATCAGCAGGATCAGCAACAGCTCGCCAGTGCCGATGCCCAGAAAGTTCATGCTGCTACGGCCCCGGCCGGCGCCGCCACAGGCGTCAGGCCCCCATACCCCTCTGGCGGCAGGTCATCGCCCAGAGAAGGCTGCGGCGTCGCCGTCAACAGGGCGCCCAGCACGCCGTTGACGAAGCGCGGGCTGCTGTCGCTGCCGAAGACCTTGGCCATCTCGACAGCCTCGTTGATCGCCACCTTGGAAGGGGTGTCCATCTCGGC
>JBFYTD010000174.1:0-5555 GCA_041300885.1 Anaerolineae bacterium
GCCGATCTGCACTAGCCAGGGCCAGACCTTGTCGGGCGGCGCCTGGATCGTGACCGCGTGGGTCGCGCTGACCAGGGGCCGCGGGAGGAGGTCGTCGCCTGGCCAGAAGGCTTTCACCTCGGCCCGCTCTGCACCCCAGCGCAGATGCTGAGGCCGCAGTGCAAACCAATAGGCAGCCCCCAAGCCCGTGAGACCGCCGAATATGAAGGCCAGATTTCTCATCAGTGGTGGGGTTTTGTCCATGATGTCACCTGTTTCATGATTGAATGACCTGCACGCCGCCCATGACGGTGCTGGTCGAGCTGGAAAGCCCTGTGTGCAACCCAGTCTAGCACAGGGCCACCTGGCGCGCATCGGTCGTCTGGATGACTCTACGCTGGCCAGACGGCCAGGTTTCACGTCACCTGCCATACAGCGTCACAGTCTGCTCGGCAAAATCCTGCATGCTCCAGCGCAATGCCAACGGCTCCAGCACCTCGACGCCGCCGCCGAAGCTGAGGATGCGCTCGCGCGCCCCCTCCAGCGACTCGAAGTGCAACTCCACGGTTGTCCAGCCGGCGGCGTCAGTCGAGCCGGCTGCCAGGCCCTTGCGCGCCTGCTGGCCCAGGCGACGGATTAGCTCCGGCGCGAAGTTCGGCGCCACGCGCACGACGGCGGCAAAGCGATCGCGCCCCTGCTCCTGTTCGCTGCACCAGCCCCGCCAAAACGCCTCCAGGTCGAATTCAGGCGGCCGCTGGAAGCCCTCCTCGACCAGCCGCACGTCACTCAACACCGCCAGGGGATAGACTCGCAGCGTGCCTTCCACCGCGGCCACCAGGTGCCAGACGCCGGCCTTGGCCACCAGGGCATAGGGCTCGACAAGTTGCGTTATGTCGATGCCCAGCGGCTCGATGCGGTAGGCCAACCAGACGCGTCGATCCTGCCAAACAGCCTGGTGCAGCGCGGCCAGGTGCGGCAGCGGCTCCTCGTCCTGACGCCACCAGGCGCTGTCCAGGTAGAAGCGTTGGCGCACCAGTTCTTCGTCCTGCCGGCGCGCGGCTGGCAAGGCGGCCGACAGCTTGAGCCACGCCGAGCGCACCTGCCCACTCACCCCCAGCTCGGCCAAGGCATCCGGAATTCTGAGCATGAACAGCGCCCGCACCTCCCCCTCGGTCAGCCCGGTGAGAGTGGTACGATAGCCATCCAACAGCGCGTAGCCGCCGGCCGGTCCCGCCTCGCCGTAGATCGGTACGCCGGCCGCGCTCAGCGCATCGATGTCGCGATAGATCGTCCGTTCGGAGACCTCCAGCTCCCGCGCCAAGGCATGGGCGGTGAGCCTGCGGGGGCCGCGGGCCTGCAACAGCATCAGGATAGACAACAGCCGGTCAGCGCGCATGATACCGTGATTTTACCACACATTTCCCTGACACAAGATGTCAGGAATACGGTGGTACACTATGGTTGTCTCACGCAGAGACGCAACATTCCGACAACACAAAGGAGAACCCATGAACACCCTCGACGTCAAGATCGTCACCCTCAACTCCATGCGCGTGGCCAGCGTGCTGGGCTTCGGCCCCAGTCCGGAGGCAGCGGCCTGGCAAAAGCTGGCAGCCTGGGCTGGGCCGCGCGGTCTGCTGGCTGAACCAGACCGGCCGCGCATCTTCGGCTTCAACAACCCCAGCCCTACCCCAGCCAGCCCGAACTACGGCTACGAGTTCTGGATCGAGGTCGGCCCGGAGGTGCAGTCCGATGGCGACGTGCAGGTCCAGCAGTTCGACGGCGGCCTCTACGCGGTGACCCGCTGCCAGGGCGTGGACAACATCACCGAAACCTGGAAGCAGTTGGTGGCCTGGCTGGCCGCCAGCCCGTACCGTCAGGCCCATCACCAGTGGCTGGAGGAGCACATCCGCGCGGCGGATATAGCCCCGGAGGAACTCACCCTCGACCTCTATGCGCCGATTGCTTGCTGATGACAATGTCCTGACAAAATTACGCTCTGGCCGGTTCCGTGAACCGGCCAGAGCTGCCGTTATTCAGCGCCGCTACGGGTCACCACCACCATCGCCATGTCGTCGAACTGGGCAGCGTCGCCGGTGAAGTGGTGGATCGACCGGAGCAGCGCGTCCTGCACAGTCTGAGCGGACTGGCCCGCGGCAGCCTGCGCTGCGGTCAGGAGGCGCTCCATGCCGAAGAAGTCGCCCTGGCCGTCTTCACTGTCGGTGACGCCGTCGGTGTAGAGAATCAGGCTTGCGCCGGGCGGCAGCACGATCGTTGCCTCGCCCCACACTTGGTCCTCCAACACGCCCAACAGCATGCCGGTGCGCGCCAGCAATTGCACATCGCTCTGCGCGTCGCGCCACAGCATAGGCGGGTTGTGGCCGGCGTTGCAGTAGGTCAGCATCCCCATGGCCGGGTCGAGGACAGCGTAGAACAGGGACAGGAACTGTTCGGAGCGGGTGTCGCGCAGGATGCGGTTGTTAACCCCGGCCAGGGCCAGAGCCGGCTGATCGGGATACTGGCGCGCGTAGGTGCGGATCAGCGCCCAACTCAACGCCATGAACAACGCAGCCTTGACCCCTTTGTCCACCACGTCGGCCACCAGGATGCCGACCCGGCCGTCGGGCAGGGGGATGATGTCGTAGAAGTCGCCCGAGGTCTCGCGCGCTGGCTTGAGCAACGCGGCGAACTGCCAACCGGGCAGGCTGGGCAGTTCAGCCGGCAGCAGACTACACTGGATCGCTCCGGCCAGGGCCAACTCCTGCTCCATGCGCTGGTTGGCCTCCTGCAACTGGCGTTGCAAGCGGCGCAGAGCTAAGTGCGCCTGCACCCGCGCCAGCACCTCCTCCAACTGGAAGGGCTTAGTAACGTAGTCCACGCCGCCGCTGGCAAAGGCCCGCACCTTGTCATGGATCTCATCCAGCGCGCTGATAAAGATCACAGGAACGTCGCGCGTCACAGAGTCGGCCTTGAGCCGGGCGCAGACCTCGTAGCCGTCCATCTCTGGCATACGGATGTCCAGCAGAATCAGGTCGGGCGGCTCGGCCTGGGCCGCGGCCAGGGCCAGCGCGCCGTCGGGCGCAGGCCGCACCTGGTAACCCTGGCCGGCCAGCATCCGGGCCAGCAACCGCAGGCTGGCCGGTGTGTCGTCGACAATCAGAATGCTTTCGTGATGGTTGTCCATGGGGCGATCCGTCATTGATGCAGGTCACACGATCAGCGAGACACGTCCGGCGTCCGGCGGGTTCCTGCGGGAGGGTTCTCAAGAGCCAGACCTGCGAGCTGAAGGATATCCTTGTAGCGAAAGTCGTTAGCCCACTGCGTCAGCGTGTCGGCCAGCGCCTCGTCCAGGGGCCGGATTTGCTCGATCAACATCAGCATGCGGCTCAGGTCGGCGCGCACAGTGGCTTGCTGGAATGCCTCAACCCAATCGGCCGGCGCCGCAGCCAACCGAGCGGCGTCGATCGCCGCGGCCGGTTGCGGACCCGCCGCCAACGGCGCCTGTTCTTCGGTGATGAAACGCACCCCCAGGTGCCTGGTCAGCGCAGCATACAGCTCAGCCTCCTGGAACGGCTTGCGCAAATAGTCGTCGCAACCCTCGGACAGGATCACTGCCCGGTCTTCTTCCAGCGCGCTGGCGGTTAGCGCAACGATCACCGTGGCTTGGCCCTGGGTGGTAGCCTTGATGCGCCGCGTGGCCTCATAGCCATCCATCACCGGCATGCGCATGTCCATCCAGATCAGATGCGGCTGCCAGCGCTGCCAACCATCGATGGCCTCCTGGCCGTTGGCAGCTTCCTGCACTTCGAATCCCAGCGGCGCCAGCAGCTTGACCAACAGTGAGCGATTCGCCTCTTTGTCGTCCACCACCAGCAGGCGATAGCTGGGTTGGCCCGGCTCCAAGCCGACCACTCGCGCCGGCCGGGCAGTGGGCGTCTCGGTCACGGGGACCAGTTCAGCCAGGGCATCGAAGCGAAAGATACTCCCCTTCCCCGGCTGGCTGCTGGCCGTGATATCGCCGCCCATCAACCGTGCGAACTGCCGGCTGATCGACAGCCCCAGCCCGGTGCCATCCGGCGCGTCACGGCCGCCGGCGGCCTGCACGAAGGGTTCAAAGATAACCTGCAGTTCGGCGGGATCGATGCCGGCGCCGCTGTCCTCGACCTCGAAAACCAGGCGCAGCAGGCTGGAGTGAACCGGCCCGGCCAGGCCCGCACGCAACGTAACGCCGCCAGTCTCAGTGAACTTGACCGCGTTGCCCAACAGGTTCATCAACACCTGGCGCAGCTTGCCCTCGTCCATGCGCACAAAATGCGGCAGGTCGGGCGCCAGCTCAAAGCGCAGCGCCAGCCCCTTCTGCTCCGAGCGCAGGCTGAACATCTCCTCCAGGCCGATCAGCAGGTGGTGTAAATCGAAATCACGCGGGCTGAGCGTGGCCCGGCCGGCCTCGATCTTGGACATATCCAGCACATCGTTGATCAGCCCCAGCAAATGTTCGCCGCTGCGGTTGATGGTGGCCAGATTATCGCGCTGCTCCGGCGTCAGCGTCTCTTCCCGTCTCAAGAGTTGGGTGAAGCCCAGGATGGCATTGAGCGGCGTGCGCAGTTCATGGCTCATGTTGGCCAGAAAGACGCTCTTGGCCCGGTTGGCTGCCTCAGCCGCCTCCTTGCTGGCCTGCAAGGCATCCAGGGTCTCGTGCAACTGCTCAGTGCGCTGCGTGACCAACACCTCCAGATGGCGGCGCTGCTCCTGCACCGAGTGGATGCGCCAGGCGACTGCGCCGGCCACGCCTCCGACGAGCACGGTGGCGGCCAGCAGCCGGAACCACCAGGTTGCCCAAAACGGCGGCGTCACCAACACCCGCACAGCCGCTCCCGCTTCGTTCCATACGCCGTCGCTATTACTGGCCTTGACACGGAAAAGATAGTCTCCCGGCGGCACGCTGGTGTAGCCGGCGAATCTGCGGTTGCCGACGAAGTTCCAGTCCTTGTCTAACCCCTCCATCACATAGGCGTATTGGTTCTCCTGCGGTGCAGAGAAATCCAACGCGGCGAATTCGAAGGAGAAGAAGTCGTCGTCGTAGGGCAGGGTGATGGCCGCAGTTGCGCCGATAGCCTGCTGCAACGGGGAATCGCCGCCGATAGGCGCGGGCTCGTTGAACAGGCGGAACTGGGTCAGCGCAACCGGCGGCGGGTTAGGATTATCCAGCACCGCGGCTGGGTCAAAGACATTGAAGCCGTTGATGCCGCCAAAGAACAGCAGGCCGTCACGGGTGCGCAGGGCTGCGCCCTGGTTGAACTCGTTGCTCTGCAGGCCGTCAGCCGGGGCGTAGCTGTCGAAGACCTCGCGCTCCGGGTCGAAGCGGGTCAGGCCCTTGTTGCTGCTCACCCACAACTGACCCGCCTCATCCTCGGCAATGGCATAGATCAGCTCGTTGGGCAGGCCGTCGCGCTCGCCATAATAGGTGAAGACGTCCGACTCGATGTCCAGCCGCGCCAGTCCGCCGGCCGTGGCCAGCCACAGCCGGCCAGCCTGGTCCTGGTGGATGTCGAGCACGGTGTTGTACAACACCGTGC
>JBFYTD010000175.1:0-5528 GCA_041300885.1 Anaerolineae bacterium
CGTGCGCTATCACTGCATGCGCACCTCCATCGAACTGGCGCGCGAGCGCGGTCCCTTCCCTGCCATCTCCGGCTCGATCTACGACCCGGACAACCTCTTGTGGCAGCCGCCCACGCCCTTGCAGCCCTACAGCCATGAATTTGGCCGGCCCAAGGTGGACTGGAGCGCCATCGTAGATGGGATCAGGGCGCACGGCATCCGCAACGGCGCGCAGACGACTGTGGCGCCTACGGGTACAATCGGCACCGTTACCGGCTGCGAGGGCTACGGCTGCGAGCCAGTCTTCGCGCTGGCCTACACCCGTTATGTCAAAGAAGCTGGCGGCGACGTGACGCTTACCTATGTCAGCCCGCTCTTCCTGGAGGCGCTGGATAGAGCCAATATCGTAGGTGAGCGCCGCGAGCGCATCGTGGAGCGGATCGCACTGACCGGCACCTGCCAGGGTATCGCTGAACTGCCCCAGGACTTGCAGCACACCTTCGTGGTCAGCCAGGACATCGCGCCTACCGAGCACGTGCTGATGCAGGCCGCTCTGCAATGTTATGTCGATAACAGCATCAGCAAAACCTGCAACTTCCCGCCTGAAGCCACGCCCAGCGATGTCGCCCATGCCTACGTGCAAGCCTGGGAGCTGGGCTGCAAGGGCCTGACCGTCTACGTCACCGGCAGCCGGCAGGAGGTGGTGCTGGAGACCAAAGCCACGGCCGATGCCAAGAAGGCCGGCGCAGCCGAGCCCGTTCCCAACGGCAAGGCCAGCACCCACGAGACGTTGCACGCCGTGGCGCACCAGGTAGAAACACCGGAGTACAACGGCAACGGCGTCCACCACAGCGCCGTCGACTATGACGTCAAGCGGCCGCGGCCGCGGCGTCTGCACGGCGCGACCTACCGCCGCCTGACCCCCCTGGGCACGGCCTACGTCACGGTCAACGACACCGATGAGGGCGAGCCGTTCGAGATCTTCATGAACGTGGGCAAGGCTGGCTCGGACGTGGCAGCCGTCAGCGAGGCGTTGGGCCGGCTGATCAGCCTGATCCTGCGCATGCCCAGCTCGCTGACCCCCACCGAACGCCTGCAGCAGGTGGTCTACCAACTCAACGGCATCGGCGGCGGCCGGCACCTGGGCTTCGGTCCGCAGCGTGTGCGCAGCCTGCCCGACGCCATCGCCCAGGTACTGACCGAGCACCTGGAGCAGACGCCTGCGCCCCAGCCCGTGGCGCAGGCCGTCCCGGCCGAGCAGTTGGCGCTGCCCATCCCCAAACAGATCGGCGACCTGTGCCCCGACTGCGGCAACAGCACGCTGCTGAATGTGGAGGGGTGTGTCAAGTGTCACGTCTGTGGGTATAGCGAGTGTTAGGGGTAGATTGGTAGACAAGTAGACAAGGGAAAAGGTGATCGCAAAAGTTGCCAACTTTTCGGAAAAGTTGGCAACTTTGCGTATCAACCGCTTTGGCGTTCGGGCGCAATGGGTGCTATAATGCCGCCGTGAAACGGGTGCTGCGAACCCTGGGCCTTCTTTTGCTGGCGATGACGCTGACGGCCGTGCTGGTCGTCGGCGTTTTGTCATGGCAGATCAATCAATTGGGCAGCCAGGAGCTGGCCGAGCCCTCCGACGCGATCGTCATCCTGGGCGCGCGCGTCGAGCCAGACGGCAGCCCCAGCTCCGACCTGCTAAGCCGCACCTACCACGCCATGGACCTGTACAACGCGGGCCTGGCGCCGGCCGTGATCTGCGCAGGCGGCGCAGGCGGCGACCGGCTGGCGGCCGGCGCGGTGGCTTGCCGCTTTGCCGTGCAGGAGTTGGGCCTGCCGGCCGAACGGGCCTGGGTCATCCAGGACCGGGATGCATGGACCACAGGCGGCGAGGCGGTGGTGGTGGCCGAGTTGATGGGCGCCAACGGCTGGCAGTCGGCCATCGTGGTCAGCCATCCGCTGCACCTGTACCGGGCCAGGTGGCTGTTCCAGCGTGCGGGCATTGACGTGCTGACCAGCCCGACCAACACCGACCTGGGCCGTATCGCGCCGCCGCTGCGCGCCTGGTATACACTGCGCGAGGCCGGCGGCGTGCTGCTGACGGCTGTCGAGGACTGGCCGGTGGTCGACCGGCTGTTGGCCTGGCTGCGCAACACGGTGTACGGCGCATAATCATGGTGCTTATGTCATGCTGAGGCTTGGCGAAGCATCCCCACCTGGCAGCACCGAGGCGTACTTGCCGGGTCAAACCGGGCGGGACGGCCTTGCGATCATCGTAACAAATTGATGTGAGATACAGAATGACCTGGACCAAGACTGCTGAAGCAAAACAGATACTAAACAAAGAGATCGGTACCGTGATCAAAGACTGGGGCGGCAAGCTGCCGGTGGCGCTGGCCTACCCCAACACCTACTACGTGGCTATGTCCAGCCTGGCCCTACAGATCCTCTACCGACGCTTCAACCAGCGGCCGGACGTGGTCTGCGAGCGGGCTTTTTGGGACAAGGGCGGCTGGCAGGCCGGGCGGCCGCTGCTGTCGCTGGAGACCCAACAGCGGGTGGATGAGTTCCCCGTCTGGGCCTTCACCATCTCTTACGAGATGGATTACTTCAACGTGGTAGAGATGCTGCGCCAGGCCGGCCTGCCGCCGCTGGCTGCCGACCGGGACGAGCGCTGGCCGCTCTTGATCGCCGGCGGGCCGGGCATCACCATGAACCCGGAGCCGATGGCCCCCTTCTTCGACGCCATCGTCATCGGCGAGGGCGAGGAGGTGGTGGACACGCTGGTAGACACCATACTGGACGTGGGCGACGACGACCGGAGCGAGCTGTTGGCCGCGTTGGACCGCATCGAGGGCGTCTATGTGCCACAGTTGGTGCCGGCGTGGCGCGGCCGCTGGACAGACAGCGACGACGCCCCAGCTCCTCGCCGCATCAAGCGCCTGTGGGTGCGCCACCTGGAACACTACCCCACGGTCAGCTCGCTTTACACCCCCGACACCGAGTTCGGCGGGCTGCACCTGATGGAGATCGCGCGCGGCTGCGGCCGCGGCTGCCGCTTCTGCCTGGCCGGCTACGTCTACCGGCCGCCGCGGGAGCAGCCGCTGGAGCTGCTGCTGGACTGGGCCAAAGAAGGCTTGAAGCACCGGGACAAGGTCGGTCTGATCTCGGCTGCGGTGTCGGACCACAGCCAGATCGACGAGCTGGCCATCCGCCTGCGCGGGCTGGGCGCCAAGCTCAGCGTCAGCTCCATGCGCGTCGATCCCATCTCCGTGCCGCTGGTGCGGGCGCTGCGCGAGAGCGGTGCGCAGACGCTGACCATCGCGCCCGAGGCCGGCAGCCAGCGCCTGCGCGACGTGATCAACAAGACCCAGACCGAGCAGCAGATCCTGGAGGCGGTCGATCTGGCCGAGTCGCTGGACTTCCCACAGCTTAAGCTCTATTTCATGATTGGCCATCCGGGCGAGACCGACGACGACGTACAGGGGCTGGTGGACCTGACGCTGGCCACCAAGAGCCGCTTCCGCCGCCGGCTGGTGATCAACGCCACGCCCTTCGTGCCCAAGGCGCACACGCCCTTCCAATGGGAGGCCATGACCGACGTCGCCACCTTCGAGCGGCGCCAGAAGTTGATCCAGCGCAGCCTGGGGCGGCACGACGTGGCTGTGCGCGCTGACTCGCCGCAGTGGGCTGCGGTGCAGGCCGTGCTGGCCCGAGGCGATCGGCGGCTAGCCCCGGTGCTGCTGAACATGGAGCGGCTGTCCATTGCCGCCTTCGACCGCGCCCTGGCTGCCCACGGCCTGAGCCAGCGCGACTTCCTGGAGGCACGCGAGCCGGGCGCGCCCCAGCCCTGGGACATCGTCGAGAGCGGCGTCAGCAGCAGCTATTTCCTCTACGAGCAGCGCCACGCGCTGCGCGCCGAGACCGGCCTGAGCTGCCCGCCCACCTCCAGCGGCTGCCTGACCTGCGGCTCCTGCGACACCGACTGGGCCTACCGCGACAACGCCGGCGTGCCAATCAAGAGCAAAGGACCCTGGCGCGCGCAGGACTGGCGGCCGGCGCCGGCGCCGATACCGTTGTTGGGGTAGACAAGGAGACAAGTACACAAGTAAACAAGTAGACAAGGCCGGAAAAGCGCTTCCGCAAAGCCCTGTTTTTCCCTTCTTTCCCTTGTGTACTTGTGTACTTGTTTACCTGTCTACTTGTTTACTTGTCTACCCCCAAGAAACCATGAACACCGGCCTCCCCCTCCTCCGCTTCCCCAGCCTGGCCGCCTATCCCGGCTTGGTGCATGCCGTCAGCACGCGGCAGGGCGGGGTTAGCCCTGAGCCGTATGCCAGCTTGAACCTGAGCACCAGCACGGGCGACAGTCGGGAGAATGTGGATGTCAACCATCGAAGGCTGGCCTGGGCGCTGGATCTGCCGCGCGAGCGCTTGACAACGACCTGGCAGGTGCATGGCACGCACGTGGTGCGCGCTACGGCGGAAACGATGGGCGGCATGTGGGACAAAGCTGATGGCATCATCACCGACACGCCCGGCCTACCGCTGACCCAGCGCTACGCCGACTGCACGCCGTTGATCGTCTACGACCCGCGACGCCACGCGGCCGGGTTGGGCCACGCAGGTTGGCGCGGCACGGTGGCCGGCATGGCGACGGCGCTGGTGCAGGCGATGACGACGGCGTTCGGCAGCGATCCCGACGATCTAGTGGCCGTGGTCGGCCCGGCCATCGGACCCTGTTGTTACGAGATTGGCCCCGAGGTAGTCGAAGCGGTGCAGATGACCTTTCCCGCGGCCGACGCACTGCTGTCCAGGCCGGCCAACGGCGCCAGCGCCGCCCAGCCGCACTTCGATCTGTGGGCCGCCAACCGCTGGCAGCTTGAGCAAGCCGGCGTCGGCCAGATCGAGCTGGCCGGCATCTGCACCCGCTGCCAGCGAGAGACGTTTTTCTCCCACCGCGGCGATGGTCCCGTGACCGGACGCTTTGGCGCGGTGGTGATGCTGAAGGGATAACAGGTGTCAGGTGGCAAGTGCCAATGTGGAGTGAAGACGTGAGTAACGCGATCTATATTGCCGGCAATCTGGCGCAGGTGCGTGAGCGTGTGGCCGCAGCCGCGCGGCGCGCGGGCCGCTTGCCGGATGAGATCACGCTGCTGGCGGTCAGCAAGACCCATCCGGTGGCGCTGATCGAGCAGGCGCTGACTGCCGGGCAGCGCGATTTTGGCGAGAACCTGGTCGAGGAGGCCTGGGCCAAGTTCGCCGATCCGAACTCTGATCTGGCCGGCTTGCCGAACGGTGACCAGCCGCGGCTGCATCTGATCGGGCCTATCCAGAGCCGCAAGGCCGCGCTGGCCGTGGCCTGCCGGCCGGCGTTGATCCATGCGGTGGACCGGCTCAAGATTGCAGTCCGGCTGGATCGCTTTGCGGCCGAGGCTGGCCTGGCGCTGGACGTGCTGCTGGAGGTCAATGTGGCCGGCGAGGCCAGCAAGTTCGGCTTCACCCCACAGGCCGTGCTGCGTGAGGCTGAGGCGATCCTGGCCCTTCCGCTCCTG
>JBFYTD010000176.1:0-5526 GCA_041300885.1 Anaerolineae bacterium
GATGCTCATAATCTTATGCACTTCCTCAAGCTGCGCATGGCCCCCGACGCCCAGTACGAGGTGCGGGTCTACGCCCAGGCCATCCACGAGCACTTCTTCAAGCCGGCGCTGCCCTGGACGGCCGAGGCCTTCGAGAAGTTCCTGCTGAACCCGGCTTAGCCGCATTTTTGTTTTGCCTGCCAGGCTGGCTCGGCCCGGAAAGGCCAGGCCAGCCTGTTTGCGCCTATCACTGAACGATTTCTTCGATGGTTCAACCAACGACTAACCACCGCTACCCCAAACTGCGCCCCATCGACATCCAGCCTACCGTTCAGCGCGGCCAGCCGGCATTGCTGCTGCGCGACCCGTTGCAGCTCAGCGGCAACTACATGGTGCTGCCCCACGAGCTAGGTCCGGCGCTGAGCCTGCTGGACGGCACCGTTGATCTCGACGGCGTGCGCCGAGCCGTGATGCTTGGCTATGGCATGGTGTATCCTGACGACCTCCTGCAGCAACTGGTGGACGTGCTGGATGACAACTTCATGCTGGAGAACGATCGTGCGGTCGAGGCCCACGACCGGGCGTTGGCGGCCTACCGGGCCGCGCCCTTCCGCCCGCCCAGCATGGCCGGCCAGTCATACCCGGCCGATCCCGCTGAGCTGCGCCGGCTATTTGACCGCTACCTGGGCCAGGTCAACGGCGCCGGCCATGCCGCGCCGCCGGCCGCCGGCCGCGGCGTCATCAGCCCGCACATCGACTACCACCGCGGCGGGCCGGTCTATGCGGCCGTCTGGCAGCAGGCGGCTGCGATGGCTCAGGCCGCTGACCTGGTCGTCCTGCTAGGCACGGACCACTACAGCATGGGCGACCGGCTGACCCTGACCCGCCAGAGCTATGCCACCCCCTATGGCGTACTGCCGACCGACACGGCTATCGTGGACGCGCTGGCTACGGCCATTGGCCCTGAACGCGCGTTTCGCGGCGAGCTGCGCCATCGGGGCGAGCACTCGCTGGAGCTGGTGGCTACGTGGCTGCACCACATGCGCGGCGGCCGGCCGGTGGCCTTGCTGCCTATCCTCACCGGTTCCTTCGCCGACTTCATCGATGGCCGCGGCGATCCGGCCACCGATTCGATGTTGGCCGCGTTTCTGGCGACGCTCAAGCAGCAGGCCTGGAGCGCCGGCAGGCAGGTGCTGGTGGTGGCCTCCGGCGATCTGGCCCACGTTGGCCCGGCCTTCGGCGGACCCAAGATGGACGCGGCCGGCCGCGCTCGCATCCGTGCAGCCGACGACGAACTGATGCAGCAGATGGCCGCGGGCAGCGCCGACGGCTTTTTCGCCGCCATCCAGCGCGAACAGGACCACAACAACGTCTGCGGCGTTTCCCCCTTCTACCTGATGCTCCGCTTGCTGGGCGACGTGGAAGGCCAAATCGTCTCCTACGACCAATGCCCCGCCGACCAGCGCAACACGTCGCTGGTGTCGGTGTGTGGGATGGTGTTTGGATGACGGGAGGGAAGCCGTGGCGCAAGGTGTGTCGGGCGTCAAGTGTCACGTGCTAAGTGTCATGTGTCATGTTTTTCCTCGGATGCTCTGTGTCTCCTCTGGGAACACTGTGTTCTCTTGTCGCAACCCTGAGCGCGTGAGAGACTTGAAACTTGGCACTTGAACCTTGACACTTGAACCTTGACACTTGAAACCAAATCATAACGAAAGCATTTGAAACTTATGTCTAACCCTGGCTATTATCGTTTTCCAACTATCCACGACGATACAGTTGTTTTTGTCTGCGAGGACGACCTGTGGACGGTGTCGGTCGATGGAGGCATCGCCCGGCGGCTGACCTCCAATTTGGGCGAGGTCGATTCGCCCGCGCTGTCGCCTGACGGCCAGTGGCTGGCCTTCACCGGCCGCGAGGAGGGGCCGCCTGAGGTCTTTGTCATGCCGGCGCTGGGCGGCCAGGCGAACCGTTTGACCTTCTTGGGCGGCGACGCCAGCGTGGTCGGCTGGACGCCGGACGGCAGCGAGATCGTCTTCGCCAGCAGCCATGGCAGCCCCTTTCGGGAAACCTCGCTCTACGCCGTCGCTCGTGAAGGGGGCGAGCCGCGCTTGTTGCCGGTCGGGCCGGCAGTCAGCATTTCTTTTGGCCCGGACGGCGGCCAGGTCATCGGCCGCCACACCAGCGACATCTCCTGGTGGAAGCGCTACCGCGGCGGCAAAGCCGGCGATATCTGGATCGACGAGGCCGGCAGCGGGCAGTGGCGGCGGCTGTGCGCAGCCCGCAACGGCGACGAAGGGGCCGGTCTGCGACTGACCGGCAACGTGGCAAGGCCGCTGTGGATTTCTCAGGCAGACGGGGAGCAACGCATCTACTTCCTGTCTGATCAGGAGGGCATCGGCAGCCTCTATTCGCTGCCAGCGACGGCGTCCGACCTGGCCCCCGACCCGGATCGGGGGCTGGCCCAGTGCAGCCCGCAGCGGCACACGCACCAGAGCGAGTACTATCTGCGCCATATCAGCAGCGACGGCCGGCGCATCGTCTACAGCGCGGGCGGCGACTTGTATGGTTTCGACCCGGCCACGGACGCCACGCGGCTGATCGAAATCCAGTTGCACAGCCCGCAGGTGCAGCGCAACCGCCGTTTCGCCGACCCCGCGCGCCACTTGCAGCACTACGCGATCCATCCCGACGGTTTTGCCGTCGCGCTGACCAGCCGCGGCCAGGCTTTCAGCATGGCCAATTGGGAGGGCGCGGTCAGCCAGCACGGCGAGGCGACGACGTTGCTGGATGGCGTCGCCGTGGCTGTGCAGCACCGCCTGGCCACCTGGCTGCATGACGGCGAGCGGCTGGTCTTGTCCAGCGACGCCGGTGGGGAGGACGTGCTGGAGGTGCAGCGCGTCGATGGCACGGAGCCGCCGCATCGGCTGACCAGCCTGGACATCGGCCGCCCCATGGAACTGCTGGCCTCGCCCACGCGCGACCAGGTGGCGCTGACCAACCATCGCAATGAGTTGCTCATGGTCGATTTGGAGCAAGGCACAGCGCGTCTGCTGGATCGCAGCCCCTATGCCAGCCTGCGGGGGGTGGCCTGGTCGCCCGACGGCTACTGGCTGGCCTACGGCTACCCCAACAGCGAACAGACTTCGATCATCAAGCTGGCCGAGGTGGACAGCGGCGCTACGCATGAAGCGACCCGGCCCGTGCTGCGCGACGAGGAACCGGCCTGGGACCCCGAGGGCAAGTATCTCTACTTCCTCTCGGCGCGCGACTTCGACCCGGTCTACGACAATCTGCATTTCGACCTGAACTTCCCGCGCGGGGTGCGGCCCTATCTGCTGACCCTGCAGAAGGACCTGCCCAGCCCCTTTGTGCCGACCCCGCGTGCGCCGGGCAAGAAGAAGAGCAAGAAAAACGGCGGCGACGGCGACGACGATCCAGCGGAGCTGCACGAGGAGACCGCAGTTCATGGGGCCGAGCCTGGCCTGCACGCGGAAGCACCGCCTGACAGCCAGGAGGAAAGCGCCACGGTGGATCAAGACGGTCCCACAGCCGGCGCAGCCGGTGGTGAGCCACCTCTGGAGGGCAGTCCTCAAGAAGAGGAGGAGGAACGCATTGCGATCGATCTGGATGGCATTGCCGACCGCATCCTGGCCTTTCCGATCGAAGATGCGCGCTATGAGCAGATCCGCGGCATCGAGGGCAAGGTGCTCTTTTCCTGGTGGCCCATCGAGGGCAGCTTGCACAGCCGCCGGCCGCCTGGCTCCACCCCGCCGGCTTCGGGTGTTCTGGACGTCTATGACTTCGCCGACCAAAAAATTGACACGCTGATCGACGGCCTGAGCAGCTTCGACGTGTCCATGGACGCCAAGACGCTGATCTACCGCATGGGCAACCGGCTGCGCGTGCTGCGAGCCGGCGACAAGCCGGACAACAAGGGCGGCTCGGCCCCCAGCCGCCAGAGCGGCTGGCTGGATATGAACCGGCTCAAGGTGGCGGTACAGCCTGGGGCCGAATGGGCGCAGATGTACCGCCACGCCTGGCGCTTGCAGCGCGACCAGTTCTGGACCGAGGACATGTCGGGTGTGGACTGGCAGATGGTCTATCGCCGCTACTGGCCGCTGGTGGGACGCGTCGCCAGCCGCACCGAGTTCTCCGACCTGATGTGGGAGATGCAGGGCGAGCTGGGTACTTCGCACGCCTACGTGCTGGGCGGCGACTACAAGCCGGAGCCTGACTTCGAGCAAGGCTTTCTGGGCGCGGACTTCGCCTACGACGCCGAGGCGGGCGGCTACCGCGTCACCCGCATCGTGCGCGGCGACGTATGGGAAGATGGCGCGGACTCGCCGCTGCGCACGTTGGGCCTGGACGTGACCGAGGGGGACGTGCTGGTGGCCGTGGCCGGCCGGCCCTTGAGCCGCGACCTGACCCCACAGCAGGCGCTGGTCAACCGGGCCGGCGAACGGGTGCTGCTGACCTTCGCCGGCCGCGAGGGCGAGCCTGCGCGAACCGTGACCGTCAAGACACTGCGCAGCGAGCAGCCCGCGCGCTACCGGGCCTGGGTCGAGGCCAACCGGGCGAGGGTTCACGACGCCACCGAGGGCCGCATCGGCTACATCCACATCCCCAACATGGGGCCGGATGGCTATGCCGAGTTCCACCGCGCCTTCCTGGCCGAGGTGGTGCATCAGGGCTTGATCGTGGACGTGCGCTACAACGGCGGCGGCCACGTCTCGCAACTGCTGCTGGAAAAGCTGGCCCGGCGGCGCATTGGCTACGACGTGCAGCGCTGGGGCACGCCCGAATCCTACCCGGCCTATGCCGTGCCGGGGCCGCTGGTGGCCATCGCCAATGAATGGGCCGGCTCCGACGGCGACATTTTCAGCCACGCGTTCAAGCTGATGAAGCTGGGGCCACTGGTGGGCAAGCGCACCTGGGGCGGCGTGATCGGCATCTCCCCCACGGACTCGCTGATCGACGGCGGCTTGACCACCCAGCCGGAGTATTCGTTCTGGTTCGAGGACGTGGGCTGGGGCGTGGAGAACTACGGCACCGACCCCGACATCGAGGTCGAGATCACGCCTGAGGACTGGGTCGCCGGCCGTGATCCGCAGCTCGATCGCGCCATCGCCGAGGCGTTACGCTTGCTGGCCGAGAATCCACCTGTGGTGCCCGACTTCGGCAACCGGCCGCGGTTGGGGTTGCCGAATCTGCCGATTTGACTTTTCTTCCGAGAAAAGTCAAATCTGGATCCGTCGCCGGCTCTCGTAAGCAGACTTGACTTTTCACCGAAGAAAAGTCAAGTCTCAGATGCCCAACCGGAGATGCACACCATGACCACCTTTCCCAAGCTCGAACACGGTCTCTATTATCACATCTACAATCGCGGCACCAACGGCGAGACGATTTTTCGAGAGAGGCGCAACTACATCCATTTCCTTGATCTTTGGGCGCAGCACATCGAGCCAGTGGCAGACACCTTCTCCTTTGCTCTATTGCTCAACCACTTCCATTTCATGTCGAGGATCAAAACCGAGCAAGAACAAGAGG
>JBFYTD010000177.1:0-5511 GCA_041300885.1 Anaerolineae bacterium
CACGTTGCAGCCGGTGGCGCGCGTGGCCAGCACGGTGCATGAGATCGTCAACAGCGTCGGCATGCAATATCTCTGGGCGCCGGTGCTCAGCGTGCTCAACGAGGCCATCTTCGAGCAGGGGCTGACGCGGTTGGCCGTGGTCGGTCCGCCCTGCGTGGCCGAGGGCGCGCGCCGCATGATGACCAGCGAGCACGCCATGCTCTGGCCCTATCGCGACGCTATCCGGCTGACCATCTCCACCTTCTGCACTGGGATGTATATGCCCGACATGGTGGCCGAGCTACTGGAGCGCGGCAAGGGCATCGACCGCCGCCAGATCCGCAGCCTGATGACCTCGATCAGCGACGGTGCGCTGACGGCCACGCTGTGGGATGGCGCCGAGCTGACCATTCCGCTGACCGAGGTGGAGCCGTTTACCCGCCACGGCTGCGGCAGTTGCGACGACTACCTGGGCGAGTCGGCCGACATCGCGGTCGGGGCCATGGGCGCGCTGCCGGAGCATGCCACGGTCATCGCCCGCACCGCCGTGGGCGAGCTTTTCATGCAGAACGCCCGCCGCTTCGGCCTGTTGGAAACGGTCGAAGAAGTGAATGAGGACGCGCTGGCCGCGGCCAAGGCCGCCAAGGACCGCCGCGCCCGCGCCCAGGCTTTCGACGAGTTCCGCATTCTGATGCTGGATGCCTTGAGCGATCCCGCCAAGCGCAGCCGGGTCAACAAGCTGTATGCCGGTCTCTACGGCGCAGCGCAGACGCCGGCCGTGAAGAAGGAGGCAGGCTATGTCTCGTGTGGTGCATGCTAGCGGGCGCGACCTGCGCTCCGTCAACACTGAACTGAAGCAAGCTATTGTCGAAGGGCCGGTCATTGTCCAAGATGCTATCCATCTGCACGGCCTGGCCGCCGGCTTCAAGGGCGGCGATGTCACCATCGACGACGACAGCGGCGACTACCTGGGCGTCCTCAACGACGGCGCGACCATCCACGTCACCAAGAACGCGGGCCGCTACCTGGCCGACAGCATGACGCGCGGCGAGGTGATCGTCGAGGGCGATGCGGGCTACGGCGTCGGCGCCTACTGCTACGGCGGCCGCGCGGTAGTCAAGGGCAACGCCGGCGACTTCACAGCGGTCATGAACAAGGGCGCGACCATCATCATCCGGGGCGACGTGGGCGACGACGTGGCGACCTTCATGCTGGCCGGCGATCTGGTCATCGTGGGCAACGCCGGCAAGAACCTGGGCAACTACCTGATCCGCGGCAACATCTACATCGGCGGCGAGTGGGAAAGCCTGGGCCACAACACGCTGCTGGAGCAGATGTCGCCGGCCGACTACGCCAAGCTGCGCGGCTACTTCGAGCAATACGGCATCGAGGCAGACCCGGCCACCTTCAAGAAGATCGTGCGCCGCTCGGAGAAGCCGTTTTACAAATAGCAGAATTCGGAAGTCGCCGAAGCATTGCGTGCAGCGAAGTTCGGCGCCGCGAAGCAAGCCTGACCTTGAGCCGGCGACTTCCGAATTCTCCAAGCGAGAAGGAGAACCACAATGCCACCAGTAAACGGCACATTCTGCGTCAGTGTGATGAAAGACCGCTGCATCAACATCGGCATGCCGGGCAAGTGCGCAACCTGCGTGGAGGTCTGCCCCTACGACGTGTACGCCATCGACGCCACCGGCCACGTGCACGTGCAGAACTACAACGCCTGCGTTGGCTGCCGCATCTGCTCCGAGTTCTGCCCCGAGGACGCCATTCGCATCAACCCGGCCGAGTCCGAGTACCTGGTGCGCTCGCCCTGGACCTTCCCGGCCGTGGAGGAGATCCACCAGAAGGCGCAAACCGGTAAGTACAGCCTGCGCGGCTTCGGCACCATGGGCCACATGCCCGACTTCGAGGGCATCACCGTGGTGCCGTCGCAGATTGCCTCCGCGCCGCCGCGCGACAAATACCGCGAGGAGTGCAACCTGAGTGTCGTCATCGGCGAGGACACCTGCGAGCAGCCGATCCGCCTGGAGCTGCCCTTCCTCTTCCCCGGCATGTCCTACGGCGCGCTGTCCAAGGAGGCGCGCATGGCGCTCTCCATCGGCGCGGCCCAGACCGGCATCGCCAACAACACCGGCGAGGGCGGGCTGGTGCAGGAGGAGACCTGGCTGATCAAGGGCTTCGAGAACGAGCGGCGCACGCTCAAGCGCTGGGAGCCGGGCGGCTACCTGATCGTCCAGTGGTCCACCGGCCGCTGGGGCGTCTCGGCCGACTACCTGCGCGCCGGCGACGCGGTGGAGATCAAGATCGGCCAGGGAGCCAAGCCTGGCATGGGCGGCCACCTGATGGGCGCCAAGGTCACGCCGGAGATCGCGGCTGTGCGCGGTGTACCGGTGGGATCCGACGCGCTGTCGCCCTGCCGCTACTACGACGTGCACGATCTGGAAGACATGAAGCGTATGGTGGCCTTCATCCGCGACGTCACCGACTACAAGTCGCCCATCTTCTTCAAGCTAGGCCCCAGCCGGCCCTACGAGGACGTGCGGGCCTGCGTCGAGGCCGGGGCTGACGCCATCTGCATTGACGGCATGGCCGGCGGCACCGGCGCCTCGCCGGCCATCGTCACCCAGGGCGTGGGCATCCCGACCGTCGCGCTGGTGGGGCCATCCGTGCGTGCTCTTAAGGATATGGGCGTGCACCGCAAGGTCAAGCTTTTCGTCATGGGCGGCCTGCGCAACGGGCTGGACGCGTACAAGGCGATGGCCCTGGGCGCGGACGGCGTGGGTTTCGGCGCGGCGGCCGAGATCGCCATGGGTTGCCGGGCCTGCATGGCCTGCTCCAGCGGCAAGTGCCCCTACGGCATCACCTCGCAGGACCCGCGGCTGCGGGCCCGCCTGGACCCGGTGGAGGCCGGCAACCGCCTGGCCAACTTCATCCACGCCACGGCCGAGGAGCTCAAGATCCTGACCATGCTCTCCGGGCACGACGACATCAAGGACCTGAGCGACGAGGACCTGCGCGCCATGGACTATGAGACCGCGGCCATCACCGGCCTCAAGCTGATTGGCTACGAGCGGCGGCTGCCCTGGTGGGAGATGGACGCTCGCATGAGCCAGGAGCGGGACGTGGAGCGCATCATCTGGTCGAGGAGCCTCGGCGATCCAGCTTCCACCCGCTCGGCGCAGAAGGTCGCGCTGGCGGAGAGTGCAAAGCACAACTGAGCAGACTAGGCAGCATATCAGATGCTCCGCTCAGCGTGTCGCGTGAGCGGAGCATTGTTGTTTGTACCGAAAGTCGCCTTCAGGGCATTGTCGTCAGCTTGCTCAAGGCTGGCCGGAGTCTGAAATCCTGCGCAATTATCCTGGACTGACTGCTCAGGATATTCAGGCTTGTCTATCTTATGCCAGCGCCACTCTAAAGGCCGAGAAGGTCTATGCAGTGATTGTATAGTCGATGCGAATATCGCTCATGTCGCCGTGACTGTCCTTTCCAGTCGCACCGACTGGAAAGGACAGTTTTCAGTTGTGGAAGATCGTCGCGTCCGAATGACGCCACTGACTCGTCGCTGATTTTCAAGATTGGCAGATGTAGCTATGACGGATGCTTGGAGAGCTGTCGCGCCAGCGCCTCCGCCTCGGTCACCGGCATCTGGCAGGCGAGGCCCTCGCAGACGTAGGCCGTGGGCTGGCCGTTGACCTGGACACGATCAGCCAGCAGGGGGATCGTAGTAGCGGCTTCAACCGCTGCTCGATCCGATGCCGCGCCGGCCAGCACGGTATGCGGCAGAAAGCGATTTCTGACCACGGTCAATAATTTGCGCGTGCAGGGGTCATCCAGGTCGCCGATGATGGCGATCTCCTGCGGCCGGCTGACGATGCGCTCCAGCGCGCCGAGCAGGTGGCCAAAGGCCAGCGGCTGGCGGGCCATGCCGTCACGCAGCAAGAGCAGGATCGCCTCGGCGTGGGTGTAGTAGCGCTCCTCGCCGGTCAGGGCATGGAGGCGCAGCAACACGTCGGCTGCCACCGAGTTGCCCGAGGGGGTGGCGTTATCCACGAACTCTTTGGGCCGGGTGATCAACCCCTCGTGGTCATGGCTGGTCTGGAAGAAGCCGCCCTGACGCTGGTCCCAGAACAGGTTGATCATCGTGTCCACCAACTGGCGGGCGGCCTCCAGCCAACGCAGCTCGAAGGTCAGTTGATACAGGTCGACCAGCCCATCGGCCACGTTAGCGTAGTCCTCAAGATACGCGTTGAACTTGACCTGGGGGCCGCTGCCGGTCAGCGAGGCCGGCGCCCACGAGCGATACAGACGACCATCCGCCGTCCGCATCTCACGCAACAGGAATTCGGCATTGGTCTCGGCAACTCGGCGATAGTCGTTCCGATCCAGCGCTCCGGCTGCGTAAGCGAAGGCGCGCAGCATCATGCCGTTCCATTCGGCCAGCGCTTTGTCGTCCCGAGCGGGCTTGATGCGCTGCTCCCTCGCAGCGAAGAGGATGGGCTTGCTGCGCGCCAAGGCCTCGGCCATGTACGTAGGCGTTACCTCAGCCTTGGCCGCGGCCGCCTCTAGGTCGCGCTCGACGTGGAGGATGTTCTTGCCCTCGAAGTTGCCGTGGGCGGTCACGCCGTAATACTTGGCCACCGGCCACGAGTCCACCCCCAACAGTTCCTCCAGCTCCTTCAGCTCCCAGACAAAAAACTTGCCTTCCTCCCCCTCGCTGTCCGCATCTTGTGTTGAGTAGAACGCGCCGCTGGGGTCGGTCATCTCGCGCGCCACGTAGTCCAGCGTCTCCTCGGCCACGCGGCGGAACTCGGCGTTGCCTGTGACCTGCCACGCTTCGACGTATAGCCTGGCAAGCTGGGCATTATCGTACTGCATCTTTTCAAAATGAGGGACTAACCAATGGTCGTCCACCGAGTAGCGATGGAATCCGCCGCCCAGTTGGTCGTACATGCCGCCGCGCGCCATCATGCGCAGGGTGAAGGTGACCATCTCCAACGCCTGGGCGTTGCCCGTGCGCCAATGATAGCGCAACAGGAAGCTCAGGTTCATGGGCTGGGGGAACTTGGGCGCGTCGCCGAAGCCGCCGTTGATGGTGTCGTAGTTGCGTGCCAGACCCTGCACGGCCTGATCTGAAATGATCGCGTCCAGACTGCCCTCGGACGGCCCGATCAGGCTGCTGCGCTGCAAGGCCGTGCGCATGCGGCCGGCGCTCTCGTCGATTTGGGCACGGCGGTTGCGGTAGGCGTCGGCCACGGACACCAGCACGCGGCGAAAGCTGGGCATGCCATAGCGCTCGACCGGCGGGAAGTAAGTGCCGCCGTAGAAGGGTGAGCCGTCGGGGAGCAGCCAGACGCTCATGGGCCAGCCGCCCTGGCCGGTCATGGCCTGCACCGCCTGCATGTAGATGCCGTCCAGGTCGGGCCGCTCCTCGCGGTCCACCTTGATGTTGACGAACAGCTCATTCATCAGCTTGGCGGTCTGCTCGTCCTCGAAGGACTCGTGGGCCATGACGTGGCACCAGTGGCAGGCCGA
>JBFYTD010000178.1:0-5506 GCA_041300885.1 Anaerolineae bacterium
CGGCGCCGCGGCGCTTTTGCTGCGGCTGGGGCCGCTCCAGGGTCCAGGTATGGCCGGCCATGGCCACGTAGCGGCGCAGGCCGTCGCTGGCCACATGGGCGCGCAGGCGGCGGTCGCCGACTTGCAGGTTGAGCCGGCCATGCTCCGGCCGCTGGGCGCGTATCTGGTAGGCGTTGTCGCCCACCGTGACCTGGAAGCGGTCGCCGTCGCGCTCGACCGTGACCGTCCTGATCTCGTCACCGATTTGGTAGGTGTATTCGGTCTTCATCGTCAACTCCACGCAGAGGACTGACAGTGCTGCTCATTCCACGGGCGAGATGTCGCGTCGCATCTCGTCAGTCGGTCAACCAGCACTGTCAGTCCTGGCCAACGCATAGACGCAAGGACTGACAGTGCTGGTTGTCGTGTAGGCAAGCACTCGCGTCGAATCTGGTCTGCCGGTCGCCAGCACTGTCAGTCCTGGCCGACGCGATATCCGCCTAAATGCTGCCACGGGCTGTACGGGTCACCCTGAACCCTGCCGCCGACGGCCACCGGCGTGGCGCCGACGGCCGCGCCCCCCAGCAGCTCTGACAGCGCGGCGGCGGCCAGCACGAGATCAGGCGGGTCGCCGGCTGGCGGCTGCCAGGCGGCGAAGTAGCGGTCCACAAAATCGGTGGCGGCCTCGCCGCGGCGGAAGACCTCGTGGTTGATCACCGCACGCAGGAAGGGGATGTTGGTGACGAGGCCCAGCAGCACGTAGTGGCTCAGCGCCCAGTCCATCTTGCGCACGGCGTCGGCCCGATCCTCGCCCAACACGATCAGTTTGGCGATCATCGGGTCGTAATGGACTGTCACCTCGTCGCCGGTGGTGACGCCCGCGTCGACGCGCACGCCCGGCCCCACCGGCTCGACTGCGCGCAGCACTTTGCCGACGCTGGGCAGGAAGCCGTTGGCCGGGTCCTCGGCGTAGATGCGGCACTCGATGGCGTGGCGGCGCTGGCCCACCTGCTCCTGGGTGAACGGGATCGGCTGGCCGGCCGCGACTTGCAGTTGCAGTTTGACCAGATCAACGCCCGTTACCTGCTCGGTGATGGGGTGTTCGACCTGCAAACGCGTGTTCATCTCCAGGAAGTAGAAGCTGCGGTCGGCCGGGTCGACCAGAAACTCCAGCGTGCCGGCGTTGACATAGCCCACGGCCCGCACGGCTGCCACGGCCGCGTCGCCCATGCGCCGGCGCAGGTCGGCGTCCAGCAGCGGCGACGGCGTCTCCTCGACGATCTTCTGGTGGCGGCGCTGGATGGAGCACTCACGCTCGAAGAGGTGGATGGCGTTGCCATGATGGTCGCCGAAGACCTGGAACTCGATGTGGCGCGGGCTCTGGATCAGCTTCTCCAGATAGATGCGGGCATCGCCGAAGGCGTTTTGAGCCTCGCGGCGGGCCGATTGCAGCGCGGCCGGCAGCTCGGCCGGGTCTTCGACGATGCGCATGCCCTTGCCGCCGCCGCCGGCCGTGGCCTTGACCAGCAGCGGGAAGCCGATGTGCTGCGCAGCTGCCGCCTGCAGGTCGGCGTCGTCCTGGCTCTCCTGGTAGCCGGGGACGATGGGCACGCCAGCCGCCTGCATGGCTGCGCGGGCAGAGGTCTTGCTGCCCATGGCGCGCATGGCGGCCGGGTCAGGGCCGATCCAGGTCAACCCCGCCTGCTGCACCGCCTCGGCGAAGTCGGCGTTCTCTGACAGGAAGCCGTAGCCGGGGTGGACTGCATCGCAGCCCAGCCGCTGCGCAGCCTCCAGGATACAGTCGCCGCACAGGTAGCTCTGGCCGGGCGGCGGCGGGCCGATGCGCACCGACTCGTCGGCCAGCATGGTGTGCAGTGCGTCGGCGTCCGCGTCCGAGTAGACCGCGACCGTAGGGATGCCCATTTCCTGGCAGGCCCGGATGATACGGACGGCGACCTCGCCGCGGTTAGCGATCAGAATTTTCTGGAACATAAGGGTCTCGGCAGGTCCATGCCTGGTCTCGGACAACAGACCGAGGCCAGGTGGCGGATGAACAACTCAGGCACGCCTCCAGGCTGTCTGTTGGCTGTCTGGCAATCTATCCCGTTGAATTATACCTGGCGTTGGCTCTCTTGACAAAGGCCCAGCGAACTGCCGGTTGCGAGATACCCTGAACAAGACTGAAGGGATGCACAATTACTTGACAGGCTGCGCATTGTTAGATACACTCATGTTCGTTCGCAAACAACACCAGAAAAGTATCTGTACCATGATCGCATCGCTTCTTAGTTCTGCCCAATTCACTTGCTCCTGTTGTTAGCGGGAGCGCTGGCCATGTGCGCCGGCGACTCTCGCCTGTCGACACGCGTGCGGTGAGGCAGCAAGAAGCGATCCTTCGATCGATAACTTCATAGTGGTTTGGCGTTGATGTGCTTAGCACGTTGTGCGCCCAGCTTGTGAAGCGTTAGCGCGATAGCCCATCGCACGGTTCAAGAACCGTGGATGGGCTTCTTTGTTTGCTGCCGACAGAATCGCCAGAGACTTCCGAAGTCTGAGTTTCACAAAAGGACTTGTTCCATGCCAACTGTATTGATTCCGACGCCGCTGCGCCGCCTGACCGCCAACCAGGCCAAGGTCGAGGTAGCAGGCGACACCGTCGATGCCCTGTTGCATAACCTGGAGGCCGGCTATCCCGGCATCGGCGAGCGCCTGCTGGACGCTGACGGTAAGATCAAGCGCTTTATCAACGTCTTCGTCAACGAGGACGAGATCCGTACCCTGCAAGGCGCGGACACGCCGCTGGCGGCCGGCGACAGGGTGTCGATTGTGCCGGCGATGGCTGGCGGAGCCCACCAACCATGACAAGAATCAACCGCGATCAACTGGTCGCCTTAGCTAAGAGCCAGATCGTCGAGACCACACCGCAGGCGTTGAGCCAGCGCTTGCGCAACGGCTCCAGCCCGCTGGTGATCGACATCCGCGAGCGGGATGAGTTCGAGCAGGGCCATGTGCCAGGCGCACTCTTCATCCCACGCGGCTTTCTGGAGCTGCGCATCGAGCAGCACGCCTACGACCCTGCTACGCCCATCGTACTCTACTGCGCCGGCGGTGTGCGCTCGGCCCTGGCCGCGCGTAACCTCCAGGAGATGGGCTATAGCCACGTGGAGTCGCTGATCGGCGGCTTCGGCGGCTGGCGCAGCGCCGGCCTGCCGGTCACCGTGCCGCGCATCATGACGGCCGAGCAAAAGGTGCGCTATAGCCGCCATGTCCTCTTGCCCGACGTGGGTGAAGAGGGGCAGACCAAGCTGCTGGACGCCAAGGTGCTGCTGATCGGCGCAGGCGGGCTGGGCTCGCCGGCCGCGCTCTATCTGGCCGCGGCCGGGGTTGGCACGCTGGGCATTGTGGACTTCGACGTGGTGGACCTGAGCAACCTGCAGCGCCAGATCCTGCACAGCGAAAGCTGGATCGGCAAGCCTAAGGTCGAGTCGGCCGCGGCGCGCATCAAGGATCTCAACCCCGACGTCAAGGTCGTTGCCCATCGCGAGCCGATCACCAGCGCCAACGCTCTACGCATCATCCAGGACTACGACATTGTGCTGAACGGCTCCGACAATTTCCCGACCCGCTACCTGGTCAACGACGCCTGTCACTTCCTGCGCAAGCCGCTGGTGGACGCCAGTATCTTCATGTTCGAGGGCCAGGTCACGATCTACCACCCCGGCGCTCCTGAGGAGGGCATCGGGCAGGGGCCGTGTTATCGCTGCCTCTACCCGGACCCGCCGCCGCCCGGCGAGGTGCCAAGCTGCGCCGAGGCCGGCGTGTTGGGCGTGCTGCCCGGCATTGTCGGCTCAATACAGGCCGTGGAGGCCATTAAGCTGGTGCTGGGCAAGGGCGAGCCGTTGATTGGCCGTCTGTTGACCTTCGACGCTCTGGAGATGAGCTTCCGCACCCTCAACATCCGCCGCAATCCGGCCTGCCCGGTCTGTGGCGACGCGCCGACTATCACCGAGCTGATCGACTACGAGCAGTTCTGCGGCATGCCGGCGCGGGAGTGACGCAATGACGCTACCACTTGTGTTAACCCGCAGCCAGGATATCGTCTGGGCCGTGGCGCCGGAGCGCCCCTACCGGCCGGCGTCGATCCTGGAGCAGATCGGCAACACGCCGTTGCTGGACCTGAGCTTTCTGGTGGACCGACCAAGCGTTGAGCTATACGCTAAGGCCGAGTGGTTCAACCCTGGCGGCTCGGTCAAGGATCGCGCCGCGCTGCGTATGATCGAGGATGCCGAGCGGGCCGGCCGGCTGGCGGCCGGCCAGACCATCATCGACGCCACCAGCGGCAACACCGGCATCGGCTACGCGCTCGTCGGCGCGGCCAAGGGCTATGCAGTGCAGCTCGTCATGCCGGCCAACGTGACGGTGGAGCGCAAGGCGCTGGCCCGGGCCTACGGCGCGCAGATCGTCGAGAGCGACCCGCTGGAGGGCAGCGACGGCGCCATCCGCCTGGTGCGCGAGATCGTGGCGGCTGAGCCAGAGCGCTACTTCTATCCCGATCAGTACAACAACGCCAGCAACTGGCGCGCGCACTATGACACGACCGGCCCAGAGATACTGTGCCAGACGGACAGCCGCGTGACGCACTTCGTGGCCGGCCTGGGCACCACCGGCACCTTCATGGGCGTGGGGCGGCGGCTCAAAGCGGCCAACCCAGCCATCCAACTGGTGGCCTTGCAGCCAGCCGACGAACTGCAGGTGATCGAGGGCCTCAAGCACCTGGAAAGCTCCCTCGTGCCTGGCATCTACGACTCGGCCCTGGCCGACCGCAGCCTGCCCATCGAGGCGCACGATGCCTGGGAGATGACCCGGCGGCTGGCGCGCTCGGCCGGCCTGTTTGTCGGCTTCAGCGCTGGCGCAGCCGTCCACGGCGCCCTGCAAGTCGCCAAGAAACTGGACAGCGGCGTGGTCGTTACCTTATTACCCGACGGCGGCGCGAAGTATCTGAGTCTGGGCCTGTTTGAATAGGCGGAGGGTAGACAAGGAAACAAGTATACAAGTACACAAGGCCGGAGGTGTGCCCGCCCCCCTTCTTCCCCTCCTTATCCTTGTCTACTTGCCCACTTGCCTACTTGCCTACTTGCCTACTTGTCTACTTGTCTACTTGCCTACTTGCCTACTTGTCTACTTGTCTACTTGCCTACTAGTCTACTTGCCCACTTGTGTACCACTAACCATGCTCTACCACCTGGTTTCCCAATTCTACTTCGAAGGCCAGCCTGCCGGCGAGCCGTACGTGCCGGCCAGCTTATTCGAGGAAGGCTTCATTCACCTGTCGGCCACGCCGGCACAGGTCACTTGGGTGGCCAATACGTTCTACGCGGCCGTCCTGGACCTGGTGGTGTTGGTGATCGATGAAGCGCTGCTGACTGCGTCTGTGCAGTGGGATGAGACGCCCGACGGCCGTTTTCCTCACCTGTATGGACCACTGGATCGCGAGGCGGTCGTTGACATCCTGGCCCTGGCGCGCGAC
>JBFYTD010000008.1:0-14111 GCA_041300885.1 Anaerolineae bacterium
GAGAGAGCTCGGTCCGGCCCACTCCGGCAGACCTCCGGGGTGCTACGCAAAGACCGGCCCGAGCGTCAACGGCAATCACCCAATCACCCAATCACCCAATCCCATGTTCGAACTCACCTTCCTCGGCACATCCGCTTCAGCGCCCACCATAGAGCGAGGTCTTTCCTCAGCCGTGGTGATGCACCGCGAATACCGCTTCATGATCGACTGCGGCGAGGGCACCCAGCGCCAACTGCTCCAGTCGGGGCTGGGCTTCAAACGCCTGGACCGCATCCTGCTGACCCACGGCCACCTGGACCACATCCTGGGCCTGGGCGGGCTGATCTCGACCTTTGGCCGCTGGGAGATGATTCCCGACATCGACATCTACGCCGGCCGCTGGGCGCTGCGCCGGGTGAGTGACCTGCTGGCCGTGGTCTTTGGCGCCGTGGACGACCTGCCCATGAAGGTGCATTTGCACGAGCTGGAACCGGGTGTGCTGCTGGAGGATGAGCGCTTCCAACTGCGCGCCTTTCCCGTCACCCACCGCGGGCAGGGCTGTTTTGGCTTTTCCTTTACCGAGCGCGACCGCCGCCCCTTCCTGGCCGACCGGGCCGAGGTGTTGGGAGTGCCGGCCGGGCCGATCCGCCGCGAGCTGGCTCAAGGCCGCGCCGCAGCGCTGCCAGATGGCCGCTTGATTCAGCCCGACGACGTACTGGGGCCGGTGGAAGCCGGCGCACGACTGGTCTATGTGGGCGACGTTGGGCGCACGGACAACCTGCTGGACGAGGTCGCCGGAGCCAACACGCTGGTGATCGAGGCTACCTACCTGGAGGAGGACGCCGACATGGCGCGCAAGTTCGGCCACCTGACGGCCGCGCGCGCGGCGCTGCTGGCTCGGGAGGCGGGCGTTGGCACGCTGATCCTCAACCACGTGTCTCGGCGCTATGGCACGCGCCAGGTGCTGGCTGAGGCACGCCAGCACTTCGAGCAGGTCTACGTGGCCAGGGACTTCGACCACTTCCGGGTTGTCAAGAATGACGCGACCCAGTTGGTGGATGAAGAGGGCAACCCGGTGCGTCGCGGGCAGCGCCCCAAGGCCCTAGCCGAGGGTTGAAGCTTGCGAAAAGTTTCCCGGTCAATTTGCCCGCCACAGACCCTCGTGGTATACTCCCAGTCCAGCGCGCTTGGCGCGCTATTATTACGCACGCCGCTCGCGGCCAGACGATCCCTGTCTGGCTCAGGCCGACTGCGTGCCCGGTGTTACACGGCGCCGGGTAAGCCGGTCTTTGGCGACGGCGGACGAAAAAACGCACCTTGAAGGAGGCAACAACAACCGTGGCAGTAGTTAAAATGAAGGATCTTTTGGAGGCGGGCGTCCACTTTGGGCACCGCACACGCCGCTGGCACCCCAAGATGAAGCCGTACCTCTTTACCGAGCGCAACGGCATCCACATCATCGACCTGCAACAGACGATGGGGCAGATCGAGGCTGCCTATCAGCGCACCCGCACCGTCGTCGCCTCTGGCGGCACCATCCTGTTCGTCGGCACCAAGAAGCAGGCGCAGCAGAGCCTTGAGGAAGCGGCAGCCCAATCATCCATGCCCTACGTCAACCACCGTTGGCTGGGCGGCACGCTGACCAACTTTCCCACCATCCGCCGGCGGGTCGACTACATGATCAAGCTGGAGCAGCAGCGGGAGCGCGGCGACTTCGAGCGACTGACCAAGAAGGAAGCGCTGGAGAAGGAGCGCCTGATCACCAAGCTGGAGTTGCGGCTGGGCGGCCTGCGCGAAATGCGCCGCCTGCCGGACCTGGTGTTCATCACCGACGTTTGTCGGGAGGACATCGCCGTGCAGGAGTGCAACAAGCTGCACATCCCGATCATCGCGATGGTGGACACCAACTGCGACCCGGACCCCATCGACCTGGTCATCCCGGCCAACGACGACGCCATCCGCGCCATCAAGCTGATCGCGGGCGTGATTGCCCAAGGCGCCGCTGAAGGCCAGATGATGCGCGAGATCGTCGCCGCCGAGGAAGAAGAGGACTATCGCGGCGGCCGCGGCGAGGAGATCAAGGAGCCAGAGAGCTTCCTGGGACCCTCCACCCTGGCCAAGCTGGCTCGCGGCTTCGACGAAGAGACCGGCGAGATGGCTGCGATCGAGGACTTCGGCGTCAGCGAGGATGAGGAATTGACCGGGCTTGACCTGAGCGATTTCGTGTTTGAGGCTGAGGAAGAAGTCGAGTCTTAGTCTGGATTTCGCAACGCTTACCCCGCCCGGGATGGCCAGGATAGCTTGGCCATCCCGGGCTGCAAACAGAACTTGTATTCTCAGAGGAGAACAACTTTGGCTATCTCAGCAGAAACCATAAAGGAACTGCGCTCGCTGACCGGCGCAGGTGTGCTCGATTGTAAAAAGGCATTGGAAGCGAACAACGGCGATTTTGAGAAGGCCGCAGATTACCTGCGCCAGAAGGGCCTGGCTGCGGCAGCCAAAAAAGCTACCCGCGAGGCCAACGAGGGACTGGTCGGCACCTACGTCCACACCGGCTCCAAGGTGGCGGGCATGGTCGAAGTCAACTGCGAGACCGACTTCGTGGCCCGCACCGACACCTTCCAGGCGTTGGTCAAGGACCTGGCCATGCAGGTCGTCGCCGCGCGGCCGCTCTATGTGCGCCGTGAGGATATCCCGGCCGACGTGCTGGCTGCCAAGCAGGCCGAGTTCATGGCCGAGATGGCCGACTCCGGCAAGCCCGCCGACATCCTTGAACGCATCGTCGCTGGCAAAGCGGACAAGTACTTCCAGGAGACGCTCCTGCTGGAGCAGCCTTTCATCAAGGACCCTTCGGTCACGGTGGGCGACCTGGTGACCCAGGCGATTGCCAAGCTGGGTGAAAACATCAAAGTACGTCGCTTTGCCCGTCTTGAGGTTGGCGAGGATGCCGGCCAGGCTGCCTAAGCTAACCCGCTCAGCCCCGCCCATGAGGCTATGATTGTCCAAATAGGAAGCGTGCAACGAAGAGCGTAGGAGCGTACCCAGCCGCCACGTCTCACGTTTCAAGCTTCACGATCCCCATCCACGAATGGCGAAGGAACCACGCAACGTAGCTCTTTCGCCATTCGTCACGACTCGCACGGGTGCGCTGCCGTTCTGCGCGAAGAAACTATGACAAATCCCAAGTACAAGCGAGTTCTGCTCAAGATCGGCGGCGAGTCGATAGCCAGCAATACAGGCTATGGCATCGATCCTGAACGAGCCGCCGAGTTGGCCCACAAGATCACGCAGGTCAAAGAACTGGGCGTGGAGGTGGCCGTGGTCTTGGGCGCCGGCAACATCTGGCGCGGCAAGATCGGCCTGCAGGCCGGCATGGAACGAGCCACCGCCGACCACATGGGCATGTTGGCCACGGTGATGAACGCGTTGGCTTTGCAGGATGCATTGGAGCGCATCGGCGTCACCACCCGTGTGCAAACATCCATCGAGATGAAGTCCGTCGCCGAGCCGTACATTCGCCTGCGCGCCATTCGCCACCTGGAAAAGGGGCGCGTGGTCATCGTGGGCGCGGGCACCGGCAACCCCTACTTCACCACCGACACCGCGGCCGCGTTGCGGGCCATGGAGGTCGGCGCAGATGCGTTGATCAAGGCCACCAAGGTCGATGCCGTGTATGATGTCGATCCCTTGACCCACCCCGAGGCGCAACGCTTCGAGTTCCTGGCCTACATCGACGCGCTTAACATGCGGGTGGGCGTGCTGGACAGCACCGCCATCACCCTGTGCATGGAAAACAGCATGCCCATCTTCGTGGTGGACCTGTGGCAGCCGCACGTGATGGAAGCTGTAGTGATGGGCGAGCGCGTCGGCACAGTAATCGCCGATCCCTCTACCTGGCATAACGGCGCCTACACAAGAGAGCCTGCGCTGAGCTGACATCAACCAAGCGTGCCCTGAGGCTGCCGGCACGCCCCCTGTCCCCATTGCATCGAGGGAGCAAACAATGGTAGACGACATACTTTTGGATGCCGAAGATCGCATGGAAAAGACGATCGTGGCCTTACAGAACGACCTGAAACCGATCCGCACCGGTCGCGCGAGTCCTGCGCTGGTGGAGCACATTGCGATCGAGTACTACGGCATGCCCACGGCGATGAACCAGTTGGCCACCGTCAGCGTCCCTGAGCCGCGCCTGATCACCATCAAGCCCTTCAGCGCGGGCGACATCGGCGCAATCCAAAAGGCGCTGATGAAGTCAGACCTGGGCATCACCCCTACCAACGACGGCAAGATCATCCGCCTGGTAGTGCCCCCACTGACTGAAGAACGGCGCCGGCTGCTGGTCAAGCAGGTTCATGCGCGCGTCGAGGAAGCGCGCGTCTCGGCGCGCAACATCCGCCGTGACGCCAACGATCTGCTCAAGGACGCCGAGAAGGAAAAGGCCATCTCGGAGGACGACCTGCATGGCGCGCGCGAGGAAGTACAGAAGCTGCTCGACGCGACGATCAAGCAAATCGACGCCATCGGCGCTGCCAAAGAAGTCGAGATCATGGAAGTCTAGCAGCGAGGCCGCCAGGCGGCCGCCGCGCTGACCTTCGAGCCGGCTATGTCACGAGAAGCGCAGACGCTCACCCCACCCAGCTTAGCCGCGCAGTCCGGCGTCTTCGACGTCTCCGGCCTGCGTATTCCCCATCACGTGGGGATCATCATGGACGGCAATGGCCGCTGGGCGCAACAGCGCGGCCAGCCCCGCTTCATGGGCCACCGCGCCGGCACCACCAACATTCGCCGCGTGTTGGAGGCATCAGCCACCTTCGGCATCAAAGTCCTGACGATCTACGCCTTTTCGACGGAAAACTGGTCCCGCCCGCCGGCCGAGGTGCGCACGCTGATGCAGTTGCTCAGCCGCTCGCTCAACGAGCAACTGGCCGATCTGCACGCCAACGGGGTGCAGATTCGCCACAGCGGTAGCCTGGTGGGCATCTCCGACACCCTGCGCCGCCAGATCCTGGCGGCGCTGGAGCTGACCCGCAACAACACCCGCATCGTGCTCAACGTGGCCTTCAACTACGGCGGCCGGGCGGAGATCATCGATGCAGTACAGCGCCTGATCGCCGACCAGGTGCCCCCCGATCAGATCAGCGAGGACCTGTTCAGCGACTACCTTTACACACACGGTCTGCCAGACCCTGATCTGATCATCCGCACCGGCGGCGAGTACCGGCTGAGCAACTTCCTGATCTGGCAGGCGGCCTATGCCGAGTACTATGCCACGCCTACCTACTGGCCCGATTTCGACGAAGGGGAGCTCTATCAGGCGATCGTCACTTACAGCGAGCGCGACCGCCGTTTTGGCAAAGTGAAAGTGGCCTGATATGTTGCGCACGAGGGCCATCGGCGCTGCCATTGTGGTCGTGGTCGTGGCTGTGCCGACGATTCTAGGCGGATGGCCCTTTCTGGCGCTGGTTGCGCTGATCGCTGCGCTGGGCGCATGGGAATGGAGCAAGCTGCTGCGGCAGGGGGGCTACCAACCGCTCACCTGGCTGGCCATTGGGCTCAGCTTGCTCTTCATTGCCCAAGCCCGCTGGCCTGAGCTGCTGCCCCTTTCGCTGCTGCTGACGGTGGCTGTCCTCGGCTCCTTGCTGCTCAGCCTGTGGCACCGGTCCCCCCAGCCGGCCAGCGATTGGGCGCTAACCCTGGTCGGTGTGCTTTACCTGGGCTTCCTGCTGGGCCACTTCGTGCGCCTACGGTCCCTGCCCGACGGACTGGCATGGATGGTGTTTGCTGTGCTGGTGGTGTGGGCCGCCGACGTCAGCGCCTATTTTGGCGGCCGCGCCTTTGGCCGCCATCCTTGGTGGCCGCGCCACAGCCCAAAGAAGACGTGGGAGGGCTATCTGGCCGGCATCCTGGCTGCCACCTTGGCCGGCGCATTGGCTGGGCATTTCCTGGTCGGCATCTTCTGGCTGGAAGGCATGGCGCTGGGCCTGCTGGCCGGGGTAATTGCCCCGTTGGGCGATTTGGCCGAGTCGATGATCAAACGCCAGGTGGGCGCCAAGGACTCCGGCGCCCTGATCCCCGGCCACGGCGGCGTGCTGGATCGCATCGATACTATGTTGGTCACCATGCCGTTGGTTTTCTACTGGGCCACCCTTCTCCCCCGCTGGCCCCTATAAGCTCTGTGTAAGCGCCGCCGGACGCCCTGTCCTGCGGCGTTTTTATCTCTCAGGAGGTTCTATGGCTACAGCAACTGCGCGACCGATGGTCAACGACCGCCGCGAGATCTTCGGCTGGTCTATGTACGACTGGGCCAACTCGGCCTTCAGCACCACGGTGATCACGGTCTTCCTGGGGCCGTATTTGAGTGGCATCACCGAGGCAGCGGCCAACGCCGACGGGTTGGTCTACCTGTTCGGCGTACCGATCCGCTTCGACTCCTATTTTCCCTACCTCATCTCCGCGTCTGTGTTGTTGCAGGTGACGATCCTGCCCATCCTGGGCGCGCTGGCCGACTATTCCCGGCTGCGCAAACAACTGCTTCAATTCTTCTGCGTTCTCGGCTCGATCGCCACCATCTCCCTTTTCTTCGTCACTCCCGGCCTGCACTGGCTCGGCGGTCTGCTCTTTATCATCGCCAACGTCTCGTTCGGAGCCAGCATCGTCTTCTACAACTCCTATCTGCCCAACATCGCCAGCGAAGACCAGCGTGACCGGGTGTCGGCCTTTGGCTGGGCCATGGGCTATCTGGGCGGCGGCCTGCTGCTGCTCATCAACCTGGTGTTGTTCCTGTTCGCCGACAGCCTGGGGCTGGAGGAGAGCATGGTAGCGCGCATTAGCCTGGCCTCGGCCGGTTTTTGGTGGCTGGGCTTCTCGACCATCACTTTTGCCACGCTGCGTCAACGCCAGGCTGCGCGGCCCCTGCCCCCCGGCGACAACTACCTGACCATCGGCTTCCGCCAGCTTGCCCACCTGATGGAGGTGCCGGTCGCGGTTGTGACCGTGTTGCTGCTGCTGCCGCTGGCCATTCCTGTGCTGTTCTTGCTGCAAGTGCCGATCTGGCTGGCGCTGCTGCCCGCCGTTGGGCCCATCGCCGTCTTGATCCTCTTCATCGCCCGCAAGGCGCGCACCCTGCCGGAGGCCATGAAGTTCCTGGTGGCCTACCTGCTGTACAACGACGGCATCCAGACCGTGATCGCCGTCTCGGCGATCTTCGCCACACAAGAGCTGGACTTCTCCTCGACGAACCTGATTCTGGTCATCCTGATGATCCAGTTCGTAGCCTTCATGGGCGCGCTGCTCTTTGGCCGGCTGGCCGGCAGGATCGGGGCCAAGCGCGCCATCCTTCTCAGCCTGGTGATCTGGAGCGTGGTGGTGATCTACGCATGGGCCGGCCTGCAAAGCACGGCCATCGTGCTGGGCATGGAACAGCGTCAACTGGAATTTTGGCTGCTGGGCTTCGTGATCGCGCTGGTGCTGGGCGGCAGCCAGGCGTTGAGCCGCAGTCTGTTTGCCCAGATGATCCCCAAGGACCAGGAGGCGGAGTTTTACAGCTTCTACGAGATCAGCGAGCGCGGCACCTCGTGGATGGGCACCTTTGTCTTTGGCGCGGTCAACCAGATGTTCGGCAGCCTGCGCATGGGTATTCTATCGGTGATCTTCTTCTTCATCATAGGTCTGATCCTGCTGCCCTTGGTCAATGTGGGGCTGGCCATGGAGCAGGCCAAGCAGGCCAGCAAGCCTGCTGAGGCGGCGTCCAGCGATCCGGCATGAGGTTGTTGCTGGTTTTCGCTTTCACCACCAACAGTCACGACTGTGCTATAATCGACAAGCGTCAACGTCGACGCATCTATTCTCATCGTGGAGGATACCCCTATGGCTGAACAACCCGATCACAACCTGGCGCTGGAGTTGGTGCGCGACACCTCCCTAGTCATGCGCTCCCGCTCTGGCATTACGCGCATGATCGAATCGCAGCATCGCTGGGACAAGCTGATGAAGATCAGCCAGATCAGCTATGCCAATCCCAACCTGGCCATCCCTGACTGAGGCTGGCCCATCCATCAGGAGAACGCACCATGACACGAGAGATCATTGCTACATCAGCCGCGCCGGCCGCCATTGGCCCCTATTCGCAGGCCATCTCGACCGGCAGCCTGGTCTTCACGGCGGGCCAGATTGGGCTAAACCCCGCCACAGGCAAGATGACCGAGGGCCTCGAAAACCAGGCCCGCCAAGTGATGGCCAACCTGGCAGCCATTCTGACGGCCGCCGGCAGCAGTATGGATCAGGTGATCAAGACCACCATCTTCCTGCAAGATATGGCCGACTTCGCCGCCGTCAACGCCATCTACGGCGCGGCCTTCAGCGCCACGCCGCCGGCCCGCTCCACCGTTCAGGTGGCCGGCCTGCCGCTGGGCGCGCTGGTTGAGATCGAGGCCATCGCGCTGGCGGGCCAATAGAGGCGCCGCTAGCACAGCACAAATGGCACAATCGAGCTAACAGAAACGGAGTTTTTCGTAAAAAACTCCGTTTCTTGCGTTGCAACGCAACCACACGGGGTCCGTCCTTGCATATTGTGGACTTATTCGTATAATACCCCGTGACTCTGTAGGAGGAGAAGCATCAAACCCTCATGAATGATATGGACACTCTCGTGAAGGCCGAAGAACTCGATGTGGCTGCGGCAGTCGAAGTGGCCGAGGATGCAGTGCAAGACGCACCCTCGGCGGTCGCAGAACTCAGTTCCGAGGCCGAACCGCTGGTGAACTCGGCAGATGCGTCTGTCGAGACGGTTGGCGAGGCAGTAGCCGAGGCCGAAACGGTCGAGGCTGAAGTTGCCGAAGCCATGGAAATCGTCGCAGTCGCCGAAGGCGACCCAGTGCTCGACATCGTCGAAGAGACGGTTGTCGTCGAACCGACAGCAGATCAGGACGATGAAGTCATCGAGACGGTCGAGGCCGTGCTCGATGAAGAGGATCACAGCGTCCCAGCCGTCGACGTGATCGATTTCGACGAATTTGTGGATCTGGCAGAGGAAGATGCTGCCGAATTCACGATGTCGAGTATGGCCGATCTGGTCGATGACTTCCAGTACAAGCCGCTCAAGGCAGGTGACGTGCGCGACGGCATCATCGTCAGCATCTCCGCGTCGGAGATCCTGGTCGATGTGGGCGCCAAGTCCGAGGGCTTCGTCCATCAGCGCGAGATGGAGCGCTTGGGCAAGGAGTACCTGGACAGCCTCAATGTCGGCGACTCGGTCGTCGTCTACGTGGTGCGGCCCGAAGATCGCGATGGCAACGTCGTCCTCTCCATGAGCCGCGCCCAGCAAGAGCGCGACTGGCGCGAGGCCGAGGCGCTGCTGGAGTCGGGCGAAGTCTTCGAGAGCGCAGTCATCGGCTTCAACCGGGGCGGCGTGATCTGCCGGGTCGGCAAGGTGCGCGGCTTTATCCCCGCCTCGCAATTGGTCACCAAGGGCGAGATCAAACCGGACACCACGGAAGACAACCGCTACGCCAGCATGGTGGGCAAGTCGCTGTGGCTCAAGGTGGTCGAGCTGGATCGCAAGCGCAACCGGCTGATCCTGTCCGAGCGACTGGCCCAACGTGAGCGGCGGCGCGGGCGCAAGGACGAGCTGCTGGGCGAGCTGAAGAAGGGCGACGTGCGCAAGGGCCGCATCAGCAGTCTGGCCAAGTTCGGCGCGTTTGTCGATCTGGGCGGCGCTGACGGTCTGATCCACCTGTCCGAGCTCTCCTGGTCACGCGTCAACCACCCCAACGAGGTGATCCAGGTCGGCGACGAGGTCCAGGTATTCGTGCTGAACGTAGACCGCGACCGCAAGCGCATCGGCCTGAGCCTGCGCCGGCTGGAGCCCGAGCCGTGGAGCGTGGTGCATGATCGCTACTCGGTCGGCCAGATCGTGGAAGGCATCATCACCAAGCTGGCCAGCTTCGGCGCTTTTGCCCGCGTCGATGGCACGCTGGAGGGTTTGATCCACATCTCCGAGCTGGCCAACCACCGGGTGACCCACCCGCGTGAGGTCGTCAAGGAAGGCGATGTGCTCAACTTGCGTGTCATTCGCATCGACCCGGCCCGGCGGCGCATGGGCCTGAGCCTGAAGCGTGCAGCCGAAGAGGAGTACGCCGAGGTGGACTGGCGCGCGGCTGAGTTGGAAGATGACGACGATGTCGCCACCGACTGGGCCGTGGCAGGCGAGGAAGACGAGAGTTAGTCCACGCCATCCGCTGGCCCTAGTTCGACATTGACCGTGTAGCAAGGAGGCTGAGAGAGCAAATCTCACAGCCTCCTTTGATTTGGATAGATTCTCACTACGCAACTGTCCCTGTTGTGTGCTATAATCGTACCACGCGGAAGTTGCGCCCGACATCGATGTCACTGTTGTGGCGGTCGATCGGCAGCCCCCAGCGTAAATCGCTCTCATAGAGGAGTGTTACTCATGTCTGACAAGTTGGATCGCTTCTCCAAGCGAGCCCGCAAAGTCCTGACGATGGCGCAGGAAGAGGCTCAACGGCTCAATCATAACTATATCGGCACCGAACACCTGCTGCTCGGGCTAGTCAAAGAGGATCAGGGCGTCGCCGTCAAGGTTCTGCGCGAGCTGGGCGTCGAGCCGATGCAGGTCGTCAAAGCCATCGAACGAGCTGTTGGCAAGGGCGATCGACCGCCCTATGGCAAACCCACGCTGGCGCCGCGCACCAAGCGCGTCATCGAGCTCTCCGTCGAGGAAGCCCGGCTGATGGGCCACCAGTACATCGGCACCGAGCACCTGCTGCTGGGCCTGGTGCGCGAGGGCGAGGGCATCGCGGTCAACGTGCTGCGCAGCCTGGGCGTTAGCCTGGACAAGGTGCGCACGGCCACGGCCAAGAGCCTGCTGGAGAGCGAGCAGACCCAGGAGCGCAAGAAGCAAGAAAGCAAGACCCCGCTGATCGACCAATTAGGCCTGGACCTGACCCAGCAGGCCGAAGAGAACAAGCTGGACCCGGTCATCGGCCGCGAGAAGGAGATCGAGCGGCTGATTCAGATCCTTTCCCGCCGCACCAAGAACAACCCTGCCCTGATCGGCGAACCGGGCGTGGGCAAGACGGCCATCGTCGAGGGGCTGGCCCAGCGCATCATCGCGGGCGACGCGCCCGAAACGCTGCTGGACAAGCGCGTGTTGATGCTGGACGTGGGATCCCTGGTGGCCGGCACCATGTACCGCGGCCAGTTCGAGGAGCGGCTCAAGAAGGTGATCGAGGAGATCAAGGACAGCGGCGCGATCCTGTTTATCGACGAGGTGCACATGCTGGTGGGCGCGGGCTCGGCCGGCAGCGCTGTGGACGCGGCCAACATCCTCAAGCCGGCTCTGGCGAGGGGCGAGGTGCAGTGCATCGGCGCCACCACGCTGGACGAATACCGCCGCTATATTGAGGGTGATGCGTCGCTGGAGCGCCGCTTCCAGCCGGTGCTGGTGGAAGAACCCACCATCGAAGACACCATCACCATCCTGAAAGGCATACGCGGGGTCTACGAGGAGCACCACAAGCTGGAGATCACCGACGAGGCGTTGGTGGCTGCGGCCCAGCTTTCGGCCCGCTACGTGGCCGACCGCTACCTGCCCGACAAAGCCATCGATCTGGTGGACGAGGCGGCCAGCCGGGTGCGCATGTACAAGTCGCCCGAAGCCAGCAGCCTGCGCGAGGCCTTCGTCAGCCTCAAGAGCTTGCAGAAGGAAAAGAACGAAGCCATCAGCGGCGAGCGCTTCGACGACGCCATCGACCTGCGCTACCGAGAGGTGGAGTTGCGCCATCAGCTCGACCAGATGCGCTCCGGCTGGGACGCGTTGGCAGGCAAGCCGCGCGTGACGGCCGAGGATGTGGCTGAAGTCGTGGCCATGTGGACCGGCGTGCCCGTGCAGCGTATCGCCGGCGAGGAGAGCGAGCGACTCTTGCAGATGGAGCGGGCGCTGCACGAGCGGGTGGTGGGCCAGAACGAGGCGATCAAGGCCATCTCCAAGGCGGTGCGCCGCGCGCGCGCCGGCCTGAAGGACCCCAAGCGGCCCATTGGCACCTTCATGCTGCTAGGCCCCACGGGCGTTGGCAAGACACTGCTGGCCAAAACCCTGGCCGAGTTCCTCTTCGGCAGCGACGATGCGCTGATCAAGCTGGACATGAGCGAGTTCATGGAGCGCCACAACGTCAGCCGGCTGGTGGGAGCGCCTCCCGGCTACGTGGGCTACGAGGAAGGCGGCCAGTTGACCGAGGCCGTGCGCCGCCGCCCCTACTCGGTGGTGCTGCTGGACGAAATCGAAAAGGCCCACCCCGAGGCGCAGAACATGCTGCTCCAGATCATGGAGGATGGCCACCTGTCCGACGCCAAGGGCCGGCGGGTGGACTTCCGCAACGCGATCCTGGTGATGACCTCCAACGTGGGGGCAAATCTGATCAAGCGGGCCAGCAAGCTGGGCTTTGCGTTCACCACCGACGATGACACCAAGCGCGAGCAGGACTACGAGAACATGCGCGACCGGGTGACCGAGGCCCTGAAGCAGCAGTTCCGGCCGGAATTTCTCAACCGCCTGGACGGCATCATGGTCTTCCGCCACCTGAGCAAGGATGAGCTGACCGGCATCGTGGACCTGGAGTTGAAGCGCGTGTACTTCCAGCTTCTGGAGCACGACATCAGGCTGGAGCTGACGCCGGAGGCCAAGCTGTTCCTGGCCGAAGAGGGCTACGATCCAGAGTTCGGCGCCCGCCCGCTGCGCCGGGTGGTGATGAACCACGTCGAGGACAAGCTGAGCGAGGGCATGCTGTCGGGCGAATTCAAGCCGGGCGACACCGTCACCGCCTCCGTGATGCTCGACGAGGCTGGCAAGCAGCAGCTCAAGCTGGAAGTGACGACCTCTGGCCCGCTGACTGCGGCAGAGGACCAGATCGCCGAGGAACTGCTGGAATTGGCGTTAGCGTAATCGGCGCTGGGATCTTCGCTGCCAACGACGCATTCAGAGCCACCACGGGTCGATTGGACCAGCCAACGCTTAAAATACAGACTGCGCCCGGTCTTGGTAAGACCGGGCGCGTTTCATTTGTCAACTGGCTGCGCGTTCTCACCCGGCCAAGAAGTAGGCTGCGTTCCATGTCTCGCCGCCAGATAGCCGCGCCAGCCCAAAAGGCGGACGAACGTAGGGCAATCGTAAGCCAACACGCTGGCGCGTTTTGGCCATGTCTGGTATAATCGGCTTGACAAACAAAAGCACGTTGTCAACCGCTGCGGCCATTGCCTTGGGCTGGCCGTAAACTTCAAAACCAGAGTAAGCCGGCTGATGTGCGGCCCAGCGCCGCCACAGCCGACATCTCGGAGGATTTTATCGTGGGATCCGGTTGGACCAAAAACGGGTTCGTGTATCTCTTGATCTTGGCGGCGGCCGCTGCGCTCTTCTTCAGCCTCTTTCCCCGGCAGGAGCAGACTCCGGCTGCCGAGCTTTCCAAGGTGGCCGAGTGGATCAACCGAGGCGAAGTGCGCAGCATTGAGGTCAACGGCGAAGAACTGACGGTTGAACTGAAGAACGGCGATACCTACACGTCGAACAAGGACGGGGCGACCCCGTTGCAGGAGACGATGGCCCGGCTGGGCATCGCGCCCGAGCAACTGCGCGAGCCAAACCTGATCCTGGTGGTCAACCCACCGGCGGAGATGGGCAGTTGGCTGGCATTTTTCGGCGGCGTCCTGCCTCTGCTGTTTATCGGCGGCCTCTTCTTCTTCCTGATGCGCCAGGCGCAGGGCTCCAACAGCCAGGCCATGTCCTTCGGCAAGAGCAAGGCGCGCATGTTCACCGGGGATAAGCCCACCGTCAGCTTCGATGACGTGGCCGGCTGTGACGAAGCCAAGGAAGAGCTGCGCGAGGTGGTGGACTTCCTCAAGGAACCGCAGAAGTTCGCGGCGCTGGGCGCGCGCATCCCCAAGGGCGTGCTGCTGGTTGGCCAGCCCGGCACCGGCAAGACCCTGATGGCTAAGGCTGTCTCCGGCGAGGCCGGCGTGCCCTTCTTCTCCATCTCCGGCTCCGAGTTCGTCGAGATGTTCGTGGGCGTGGGCGCCAGCCGCGTGCGTGACCTGTTCGAGCAGGCCAAGCGCAACTCGCC